>JBOGXT010000087.1:0-2450 GCA_050694635.1 Thermoleophilaceae bacterium | reverse complement strand
TCGTGCCAGAGCGCCACGTTCTCCAGCCCGGTCTGGGCGTAGCCGCGCAGCAGGCGGGCGATCCCGGTGATCCGCTCGGTCACGATCGGGTTGCGCTTGTGCGGCATCGCCGACGAGCCCTTCTGGGCGCCGGCACGGAAGGGCTCCTCGACCTCGCGCACCTCGGTGCGCTGCAGGTGACGGATCTCCGTGGCGAAGCGCTCGAGCCCGGCGCCCGCCAGCGCGATCGCGTCCAGCAGCTCGGCGTGGCGATCGCGCGGAACGACCTGGGTCGAGACGTCCTCGCGGCCGAGCCCGAGCCGGGCCAGCACGGCGGCCTCCACCTCCGGGCCGTTGGCCGAGTAGGTCCCCACGGCCCCCGACAGGGCCCCCACCGAGACGCCCTCCACCGCCCGCTCCAGCCGGTGCAGGTTGCGGTGCGCCTCGAAGGCGAACCCGGCCAGCTTGACCCCGAAGGTCGTCGGCTCGGCGTGGATGCCGTGCGTTCGCCCCACGCAGAGAGTGGCGGCGTGGTCGCGCGCCCGCTTGATCAGCGAGTCCCGGTAGAAGGCGGCGCCGCCGCACAGGATCAGCCCGGCCTGGGATAGCTGCAGGGCGAGCGCGGTGTCCAGCACGTCGGACGAGGTGAGGCCGTGGTGCACCCAGCGGCCCGCCTCGCCCACGGACTCCGCCACCACGTCGACGAACGCGGCCACGTCGTGGCCGGTCACCCGCTCGTGCTCCTTGACCGCCTCCACGGTGAACGAGGCGCGGTCGCGGATCGCGGCGGCGTCGTCGTCGGGCACCACGCCCTGTTCGGCGAGCACGTCCACCACGGCGAGCTCCACCCCGAGCCAGGTGTCGAGCTTGCGCCGCTCGGACCAGACCGCCGCCATCTCGGGACGCGTGTAGCGCTCGATCACGAAGTGAGGATCCGGGCCGCCAGGACGGCCGCGTTCTTCGCGTTGTCCACGCCGACCGAGCCCACCGGCACGCCGGGCGGCATCTGGGTCACGGCGAGGAGCGCGTCGAGCCCGCCCGCCACCGAGGTCTTGGAGCTGAGCGGCACGCCGATCACCGGCAGGTCGGTGTGGGCGGCCACCACGCCGGGCAGCGCCGCGGACAGGCCCGCCCCGGCGATGATCACCCGGATCCCGCGCAGGCGCGCGTTCTTCGCGTACTCGGCGACCGTCTCGGGCTCGCGATGAGCGCTCATCACCCGCATCTCGTGCCGGATGCCGCGCTCGTCGAGCTCGTCCGCGGCCTTCTCCATCACGGGCATGTCGCTCTTCGAGCCCATCACGATGCCCACGGTCGGCGCCTCGTCCACGTCGAGGTCGTCGAACTCGTGCTCCACCTCGGTCTCGGCGACCGGGGTGAACTCACCGGTCTCCGGCGTCCTCACGCCTCCACCCTGTCCACGGCGTTCATCGCCGCACCCCAAGCCAAGCTTGCGCTGCGGCGGCGGCGATGTCGCCGCGCATCTGCCGTCCGTCGAACTCGATCCGCCCGGCCGCCGCGTAGGCGCGGTCGCGGGCCTCGCCCGGGGTCGACCCGAGCGCGGTCACGCCCAGCACCCGCCCGCCGGCGGTCACCGTCTCTCCATCGCGCGCGGCGGTGCCGGCGTGGAACACCTCCGCGCCCTCCACCTGGTCGAGCCCCGAGATCGTGTCGCCCTTCGAGGCGGACTCCGGATAGCCACGCGAGGCGAGCACGACGGTCACCGCCCAGTCCGGCGACCAGTCCGGCTCGACCCCGGCCAGGCCGCCGGGCGTGGACGCCGCCTCGAGCAGCGCGAGCAGGTCCGAGCTCAGGCGCGGCAGCACCGCCTGGGTCTCGGGGTCGCCGAAGCGGCAGTTGTACTCGAGCACCTTGGGCCCGGCCGCGGTCATCATCAGCCCGGCGTAGAGCACGCCGTGGAACGGGGTGCCGCGGCGCCGGAGCTCGTCGACGATCGGCTGGTGGGCCACGGCCGCGATCTCATCGGCGCGGTCGGGGTCCACACCCGGGACGGGCGAGTAGCTGCCCATCCCGCCGGTGTTGGGGCCCTCGTCGCCGTCGAAGATGCGCTTGTAGTCCTGGGCCGGCGCGAGCGGCACGGCGCGCTCGCCGTCGCACAACGCGAGGAGCGACAGCTCCTCTCCCTCGAGGAACTCCTCCAGCACGACCTCGGTGTCGCCGAAGCGCTTCTCGGCGAAGAACACGTCGAGCGCGGCCCGCGCCTCGCGCTCGCCGGGGGCGATGATCACGCCCTTGCCGGCCGCCAGCACGTCCGCCTTCAGCACGGCCGGGTAGGAGGCGCAGGCCAGGTGCGCCGCGGCCTCGTCGCGGTCGCGGAACAGCACGTGCGAGGCCGTTGGCACGCCGCAGGCTTTCATCAGCTCCTTGGCGTACGCCTTCGAGCCCTCGATCCGGGCCGCGGCGCGGCTCGGGCCGAACGCGGCGATCCCGGCGGCGGTCAGGTCGTCCAC
>JBOGXT010000086.1:0-3662 GCA_050694635.1 Thermoleophilaceae bacterium | reverse complement strand
AGAACACGATCGGGCGTATCACCCAGGCGGGGGTTGTTACGGAGTTCTCCACCGGCATCAGCGCGGGCGCTGGCCCGGTCGGCCTCACAGTGGGCCCGGACGGCAACATCTGGTTCGCCGAGTACGGCGGCAGCTCGGGACGGCGCATCGGGCGCATCACCCCTGCCGGGGTGGTTACCGAGTTCGGGAGGGGGATCACCGCCGCGCCCCTCGAGATCACGCTCGGACCGGACGGCAACCTTTGGTTCACCGAGTATTTCGGCAATCGCATCGGAAGGGTTCGTCTCGATCCCGAGGTGACCACGGGCGCGGCGAGCGCGATCGATTCGAACCGCGCAACGCTGGCCGGCGTCGTGAACACGATCGGCTCGGCGACGAGCTACACGTTCGAGTACGGGCGCACCACCGCGTACGGCGCCGCCTCGGCGCCCAAGACCCTGACGGCAGGCGGCAACCCGGTCAACGTCAGCGCCGCCCTGTCCGGCCTACGGCCCAGCACGCTCTACCACTACCGCCTGGTGGCGGCGAACGCGCAGGGCACCATCAGGGGCAGCGACCGCACCTTCACCACCGCGGCCGGCAGGCCGGGCGGCGGCAACGCGGGTTCCAAGGACCGCACGGGACCGCGCATGGTGGTCGCCAGCCGCAAGTTGACGCTCACACGCTCCGGGAAAGTCAAGCTGTCGCTCAGGTGTCCGCTCGCCGAGACGCTTGGGTGTCACGGCAGCGTCACGCTCCAGACCGCCGCCAAGCTGGCCACCGGAAGCGCCGCCGATGCGGCGGCGCGCATGCGGCTCCGCCTCGGCAAGGCGAGCTTCCGCATGCCCGGCGGCCAGACCCGCACCGTGAGGGTGCGAATCACGAAGCGCGGCCGGGCACTGCTTCGCCGGAAGCGGCGCTTAGCGGTACGAGTGCTGGTCACGGGAATCGACAAGACAGGCAACAAGAAGCAGATCGTGAAGCGGCTAACGCTGCGCGCCTGAGGGGCTGCTGGGGCGAGGAGGGTTCGATTACCTCAGTCGGCTTGGCCGCTGAAGCGGGCGCCCGCGCCGCAACGGCCGCCGGCCGGGTCCCGCCCCGAGCCATCTAGGCGCCGTCGAGTGAGATCGCCTGGCCGGAGATGTATGCCGACTCGTCACAGGCGAGGAACGCGTACTTGCCGAGGTGGGCGGCGAACCCTCGGGTCAGCCCGACCACGCCGGACTTGGCCGCTGCGTACATGGCCCAGCCCGGGTAGCGGTCACGCCCAGCCGGGGGCCGTGCGCGAGCAGGAACCGCCGCCCCAGGCGCGTGCCCAGCCAGAAGCTCGCGAGGTCCCCGAGCGCGGCCGCGACCCGGGCCAGCGGGAGGATGACCGCGAGGCTCACCTCGCCCTCGCCAGCCCGGCTATCGCGCGGGGTGCTGCTGGGCGCCGGGCTGGCCGCCGCGGCGGTGCTCGCTGCGACGACGTTCACGCTGATCGGATACGCCTTCCACCACTCGTTCGGCTCAGCCGCCGAGGCCCTGACCCACGGGGCCCTCGCCCTAGCCCTGCTCGCGGCGGCAACGCTGGCCTGGCGCCGGCGCAGCCGCTCACGCGTCGATCAGCCGGTTGGCAGGACGCCGTCGAAGACGACCTCAAGCGAGTCGCGCACCTTGAGCGCCCCCATCAGCCCGCGATAGGGCCTGATCCCCCACTCGCTCTGCACGAGCTCGGCAGCTCCGGTCACGTGGCCGTCCGCACCGAGGTTGAGCTCGAAGCTCGTCGGACGAGTGTTCCGGCGGATCGTGAGCTCGCCGCGTACCGACAGGCGGCGGCCGTCGTCGCCGGCCTCCACGGCCTTCGATCGGAAGCTGATCTGCTCCCCGCCCAGCACCTTCTCGTCGATGTTGCGCCGGATCTCGTCACGGTCCTTGTCGGTGAGCGGCTTGACGCCCCGCAATCCCTCGCGCGGATAGAGAGAGCGAGCGTCGGCCTGGAGCTGGAGGCTCGACATCGACCGCTCCTCGCCGACCTCAACCGTGGCCTCCCACCGCCGTACTTCGATGATCAGGTCATGGCCCGCCTTGGCGGCCAGCCCCTCCCGGTAGGTCTTGACCACGAGGCTGGCGGTGTCGGGCCCGAGCTGATGGACACCAGGAGCGAGGCTCACCGGGCCGATCGTAGGCGTTTCGGGATCGCGAACCCGGGCAGGCGCCGGAGAGGATGCACGAGACGCCCGCGCGCGACCGCGAGGCCGAGCCGAACATCGCCCCCGAGGAGGAGGGCACGCAGAGGCGACGTGCCTTCGTGGCGTCGGGTCTCGGCTGGGGCCTCGACGGCTTCGACTGGACGATGTTCGCCTACGCGCTGCCGGCGATCACGGCTTCGCTCAGCCTGTCGGCGTCCGACGGACCGTTCGTGGTGGCCTTCAGCCTCGTCGCATCCGCCTTCGGCGGCGTCGTCGGCGGCACCCTCGCCGATCGCTTCGGCCGCGTGCGCGTGCTCACCTTTGTGATCCTGGGCTACTCGCTCTTCACGGCCCTGACCGCCACGGCCCAGAACCTGGAGCAGCTGCTGTTCTGGCGGGCGCTGCACGGCTTCACCTTCGGCGCCGAGTGGGCGGTCGGCGCGGCCCTGCTGGCCGAGTACGCGAGGCCGGAGCGGCGGGGCCGCACGATGGGCTTCCTCCAGAGCACCTACGCGGTCGGCTGGGCCGTCTCCACCGCCGCCTACCTGATCCTCTTCGACGCCCTCAACGACGAGACGGCCTGGCGCTACCTGTTCCTGCTCGGGATCCTGCCGGCGGCGGCCGCCTTCTTCATCCGGCTCACCACCAAGGACCGGATCAAGACCGGCGCCTCGGGCGGCGCGAAGATCTCTTTCCCCCTGCTCTTCCGCCGGGACGTCAGGCGCACCTCGATCCTCGCGACGCTCTTCGGAGTGGGCGGGCAAGGCACCTACTACTCGGTCTTCGTCTTTCTTCCAACCTTCCTGATCGAGGAGCGCGGGCAGACCGTGGTGGGCACCGCCACATACAGCTGGGTGGTGATCGCCGGCTCGTTCATCGGCTATGTCTTGGCCGGCTTCATCCACGACGCGCTGGGCCGGCGCCCCGCCTTCACGCTCTACTTCCTGGGCTCGGCCGCAGCCATCCTGGCGTTCGTGCTGATCCCCATCGACGGGAGCTTCGTCACGTACGCGGTCAGCTTCTTCCTGGGCTTCTTCGCCTCGGGCCAGGCGGCCGGCTACGGCTCCTTCCTGGCCGAGCTCTTCCCGTCGAACATGCGCGCCGCCGGGCAGGGGCTCGCCTACAACGCGGGCCGCGGACTGGCGGCGCTCGGCCCCGGCTTCATCGGGATGACCGCCGACTCGATCGGGCTCGGGGCGTCGATCGTGATCGTCGGCACCATCGCCTGCACGCTGGCAATCACCTGCGTCTGGCTGCTGCCCGAGACCCGCGGGAGGGTGATCGTCGAGCGCGAGCGTCCCCGACGACCGCTGGCCCGAGTGGCTGGCTAGCGCCGCCCGCGCGCGCAGTCAGCGCTCGCGCGACAGGCGCATGATCCAGTTGGTCTTCCAGGTGTCACCGCCGTCGAACGAGAAGGCCCTGCTCCCAGCGCGCCGACATATCGGTGATCTCGGACCGGTCGAAGCGCATGCGGATCGGACGCCCTCGAGCACGTCGTCGCCTTCAAAGCGG
>JBOGXT010000085.1:0-1849 GCA_050694635.1 Thermoleophilaceae bacterium | reverse complement strand
CCCTGTACTTGAGGTGGGTGACGCCGGGCGCCTCGACGGCCCGGACCTGCTCGAGCTGCACCTCCGCGTCCCCGAGGTTGTCGAAGAGGCGAGCACCATCGCCGAGCACCACCGGAACGACGTGGAGCCCAAGTTCGTCCAGCAGTCCCGCTGCCAGGTACTGCTGAGCGACCTGGGCGCCGCCCCAACGCATGACGTCCTTGCCGCCGGCGGCCTCCCTTGCCTGTTCGAGCGCGGACTCGATTCCGTCGGTGACGAAGTGGAACGTGGTCCCTCCCTCCATCTCCACGGGATCACGCGGGTGATCGGTGAGAATGAACACGGGGTTGTGGTAGGGAGGGTCGTCGCCCCACCAGCCCGTCCACTGCTCGTCGCCCCAGGCACCACCGTGGACCGGGCCGAACATGTTTCGGCCCATCACGCCGGCCCCGACGTTCTCGACCGATTCCTCGAATACCCGTGTGCTCTCGTTCACCTCGCCACCTTGCTTGCCGTGGGATTGGCGCCAGGCGGCCAGCGGAACCACCCAGTCGTGGAGCCGCTCGCCGCCCTCGCCGAGCGGATTCTCCTCGCTCTGGTTCGGGCCGGCAACGCAACCGTCCAGCGAGATCGAGATATGACACCTAAGCTTGCTCATCGGGCCTCCTCAGTGGCGGCCGCTGCCGCCGTAGTTCTCAATGCCTTTGACCGGTCCGCGCCGGGAAACTAATCGCGGCTGCCCTGCCAGCGAACGCTCGATCCCTGGGATCGAGAACGCCTCGCCGGAACAGCTCATCCGCGCGGCGGCAACGTATCGGGCTTCTCCATTGCGCGACGAGCGGCGGTACGGCTCGGGGTGTCGGTCAGAGCCGCAAGGATGCGCTGACGGGGATCATTGGCGCGCGGCGGGCGTGGACGGTCTCGATGATCTCGGCGTTGTCGATCCCCTGCAGGTAGACGGAGGTGATACCGAGGTTGCTGTGGCCGAGTTGGCGCTGAATCACGATCAGCGGCACCCCTTCAGGCGCCATCTCGACGGCGTGGGCGTGCCGGAGCTGATGCGGCGCGAACGTCGACGCACACCTGCTGCGGCGGCGGTCCGGCGCAGGTCCGCGCGGGCGGCCGCGCTCGACCACGCTCGGCCGCGGGTGGGACCATGGATGACGCAGAACAGCGGACCGACGGGCAGCTCGAGTCGCCGCTCGAGCCACGGCTGCAGTTCTTCCCAGCCCCACGCGTCCATACCGACCTCGCGGCGGCGTCGGCCCTTGCCGCGACGGACAAGCAGCGCGCCGCGGCGGTGATCCAGATCGGCTTCGGCGAACGCGAGCGCTTCTTGGATGCGTAGCCCCGCGCGCCACCGCGCGCATGACGGCGATGATCTCCTCCACCTTGGGTGGATCGGCCGGGTAGCGCAGACCCTTGTTGCGTGGCGGGCGGCCAGCGTGGAATCCAGGCCTCGTCGCTGGGGATCGACGTCGACCAGCATGATCGAGACCCGAGAAACCGCAACGTCTTCTCCGGCGGCTTGGTCGTCTTCACCGTCGCCTCGCTGCGCTGCGGCCTGGTGCGCGAGCGCTCGGCTAGGACGACAAGCTGCACACCAATCAGCGCGAGGGTGACGAAGACGCGCCGCCGTGCGGCGTCAAGACCTCGTCGATCGCGGTTCCGCATTGAGCGATCGCCAGGCCTGCCCTCGGTCGGCGAGCGTTGGCTCGCGGGCCACGTCGTTGGCGGCTGACGGGCGGTCGCCCCTGGGACGGATGAGGTACCACGCCTCGATCTCGCCCTTCCCCTTGACCGCGATCGGCCCCCGCGGCTCGCACTCGAACTCGTCGGCGAGCAGCTCATACGTCGCGCGGGTGATCTG
>JBOGXT010000084.1:0-5907 GCA_050694635.1 Thermoleophilaceae bacterium | reverse complement strand
CCCGCGTACCGGCGCACGGCGCCCAGCGCCCCCTCGCCGCCGGTGGACGCGACCGCCACGCCGAGCCGCGGGACCACGAGCACCACCGGCCCGCCCGCGGCCTGCGCCGCCAGGTGCGCCACGGCGGACAGCCCGTCGCCGGTGAGCACGGCGTCCAGCATCAGCAGGTGCACCGCGCGCAGGCGCTCGACGAGCGTGGGGGGAGCGTTGATGGGCTCGGGCTCGGCCATGGTGGCGGCGGGGCGGCCTCGCGGCCGCCCCGGTTGGTTCCTCAGGCGGTGGCCTGCGCGGCCACCTCGGGGTGGGCTTGCAGCGTCTCCTCACCGGATTCGCCGGTGCGGATCCGGTAGGCCTCCTCGACCGGCATCACGAACACCTTGCCGTCGCCGATCTGGCCGGTGCGGGCGTGCTTGAGGATGGCCTCGACCACCGTCTGCACGTCCTGCGTGGCGACCACGCACTCGAGCTTGACCTTGGGGCGCAGCCAGTTCGTCAGCTCCGCGCCGCGGTAACGCTCGGTGATGCCCTTCTGGCGCCCGGACCCCTTCACTTCCGAGATCGACAGCGAGGGGAAGCCGAGCCCGAGCAGCTCCATGCGGATCGGCTCGAACGCCTCGTGGCGGATGAACGCCTCGATCTTCTTCACTTGTCAGTTCACCTCCTCTCAGCTCGTCTGCGGCGCCGGCTGCCGCGACGGAGAGGAGCTTGGCAGGGGCGTGCCGGCCACGGTCGGCTCGTACAGCCCGATCGCGTACTCCGGCTCCGGGATGAACTGCTCCGGATAGCCGTACATGCCGTGCTCGGAGATGTCCAGCCCGGCCTCCTCGGCCTCCTCGGAGACCCGCAGGCCGCTCGTCCGCTTGATGACATAGAACGTCGCCAGGGAGAGGACGAACACCGTGGCGAACGCCGCGCCCACGCCGACCGCCTGCACGCCGAGCTGCTCGAAGGAGCCCGAGTAGAACAGGCCCGGCACGCCGATCCCGTTGGCCTCCGCGAGGCGGTCCGAGGTGAACAGGCCGCAGGCCAGCGTGCCCCAGATGCCCGCGAGGCCGTGCGCCGACAGCGCGCCCACCGGATCGTCGAGCTTCTTCTCGATGGCCAGCACGGCGAGCACGACGAGCACGCCGGCGACGAGGCCGATGATCGGCGCCGCCCAGAACTCGACGTATCCGGACGGGGCCGTGATGCCGACCAGGCCGGCGATCGCGCCGTTGCCGGCCATGCCGACGTCGAGCGCCTTGAAGCGCAGGTAGCTCACCAGCGACGCGCCGATCACGCCGGCTGCGGCGCCCAGCTGGGTCACGAGCATGACCTCGGCGAAGCGCGAGCCGCTCGTGCCGAGCGTGGAGCCGCCGTTGAAGCCGAACCAGCCCAGCCACAGGATCAGCACGCCGAGGCCGACGAGCGGCATCGAGTGCCCGGGGATCGCCCGCGGCTTGCCGTCCGGGCCGTACTTGCCGCGGCGCGGGCCGAGCAGCAGCAGCGCCGCCAGCCCGCCCGTGGCGCCGACCAGGTGGACCACCGTCGAGCCGGCGAAGTCCTGCACGCCGCCGCCGATGTCGCCCAGGAAGCCGCCGCCCCACGTCGCGTGCGCGATCAGCGGGTAGATCACCGCCGCGAACACGATCGCGTAGATCACGTACGCGCTGAACTTGATGCGCTCGAGCGTCGTCCCCCAGACGATCGCCAGCGACACGGCGCAGAACATGAACTGGAACAGCATGAACGCGGACGTCGAGCCGACGATCTCCTCGCCGGCGAGCGTGCCGCCGCTGGAGAAGAAGAACCCGGAGTCGCCGAACAGCCAGCCGCCGCCACCGAACGCGAGGGCGAACCCGCAGGCCCACCAGGCGATCGTGCCGAGGGAGAAGTTCACGACGATCTTCGCGATCCCCATTCCCACGTTCTTGCCGCGCGAGAAGCCGATCTCCAGGAACGCGAATCCCGCCTGCATGAACATGACGAGCACGGCCGCGACCAGGATCCACGTCACGTTCAGCTCGTCGACGACCGTCGTGATCGACGGCTCGTCCTGTGCGAGCGCCGCCCCCGGCAGCGCCAGCGTCGCAAGCGCCGCGCCCGCCAGGCCGCGGCGGAGCAACCGGTAACTCCTCATCTGTCCTCCTCGTGGGGAATGCACCGGTGGCAGTGTCGGCGCGGGCGGCTGATCGGTCTTTGTCCCCCTGTCGAAGATTCGCCCGCCCGTCTTCTCCATTCGGTCGAGGGTGGCCAACCGCCGCGGCCGAACTTTGGACACTCGGCCAAGCACGCCGCGGCTCAGGGCGGAAGAATCCGCGGCCCTGCAACTGGAGGAGGACGAGATGGCGATCGCGGATCTCGTGAATGGGAAGGTCACCGAGCCCCTCAGCGTTCGCGCGCTCGCGGGCGACCGGGCCGCCGAGTCCGGGGACGTGCTCGCCCTGGCCGAGCGCCACGGCGCCCGGATGGTCGACCTCAAGTTCACTGACCTGCCGGGCACCTGGCAGCACATGGGGATGGCGCTCGCGAGCCTGGACGAGGAGGCGCTCGCCCACGGGATCGGCTTCGACGGCTCCTCGATCCGCGGCTTCCAGGAGATCTACGAGTCCGACATGCTGCTGCTGCCGGACCCGTCGACGGCGATCGTCGACCCGTTCTACGACGCGCGGACGATCTCGCTGATCTGCACGGTGCTGGACCCGATCACGCGCGAGCCCTACACCCGCGACCCCCGCTACGTCGCGATCAAGGCCGAGGAGCACCTGCGGTCCAGCGGCATCGCGGACCTCTGCTACGTCGGCCCGGAGGCGGAGTTCTACGTCTTCGACCACGTGGCCTTCGACCAGCAGGCCAACACCGCCTTCTACGAGGTCGACTCCGAGGAGGGCCACTGGACCTCGGGCCAGGGCTTCCAGCGCCGCGGTGAGGGGCTGGCCGCGCTCGGCTACACCAACCGCTCGCAGGAGGGCTACTTCCCGGCCCCGCCGAACGACACGCTCAGCGACCTGCGGAGCACGATGGTGATCGTGCTCGAGGCGCTCGGCATCCGGACCGAGAGCCATCACCACGAGGTCGGCGGGCCCGGCCAGGGCGAGATCGACCTGCGCTTCCTCCCGCTGCGGGAGATGGCGGACGCCCTGCAGCTCCACAAGTACGTGGTCAAGAACACCGCCAAGCAGGCGGGAAAGTCGGCGACCTTCCTGCCGAAGCCGATCTTCGAGGAGAACGGCTCGGGCATGCACGTGCACCAGTCGCTGTGGAAGGACGGCGAGACGCTGATGCACGACGCGGGGGGCTACGGGCTGCTGTCGCCCCTCGCCCTCCACTACGCGGCGGGGCTGCTCGCGCACGCCCCGGCGCTGCTGGCGTTCTGCGCCCCGACGACGAACTCGTACCGGCGTCTGGTCCCCGGCTACGAGGCGCCGGTGCTGCTCAAGCACTCGCAGCGCAACCGGTCGGCCGCGGTGCGGATCCCGATGTACTCGGCGTCGCCGAAGGCCAAGCGGCTGGAGTTCCGCCCGCCCGACCCGCTTGCCAACCCGTACCTCGCGTTCCCGGCGATGCTGATGGCGGGGCTCGACGGGATCGAGCGCGGGCTCGACCCCGGCCAGCCGATCGACCTCAACCTGTACGAGCTGCCGCCGGACCAGCTCGCGGACATCCCCACCGTCCCGACGACGCTCGACGAGGCGCTCGACGCGCTCGAGGCCGACCACGCGTTCCTGACAAGGGGGGGCGTCTTCACCGACGACCTGATCGCGACGTACATCGAGTTCCGGCGCGAGCAGTCCGACCGGGTGAAGATCCGCCCCCACCCGTACGAGTTCCCGCTCTACTTCGACGGTTAGCGTCGAAGCCGGCGGCGGAATCTTTGGACACGTGGACAACGACCCGCGCCGGCGACGCGTCTACGCTGGCCGCGACCCAGGCCAGTTCCCGGAGGAGGACCCACGACCACCATGCCAGCCCGCACGCGCACCGCCAACGTCCACGCCGCGCAGTGGAGCCCCAACGGCGTCTCGCTCGGCCAGTCCGACCTGACCCAGCCGGGCGCCAACGTCTTCGGCGAGAACGTGTTCTCCCCCGCCGTCCAGCGCCAGCGACTCCCCAAGGCGGTCTACCGCCGGCTGCAGGAGACGCTGGAGGCCGGCGAGCTGCTCGACGCGGCGCTCGCCGACGCCGTCGCCGCGGCGATGAAGGAGTGGGCGATGGAGCGGGGCGCCACCCACTTCACGCACTGGTTCCAGCCGCTCACCGGCATGACCGCCGAGAAGCACGACTCGTTCTACGCCCCGACCGGCGACGGCAACGCGATCGCCGAGTTCTCGGGCAAGGAGCTGATCCAGGGCGAGCCGGACGCGTCCTCGTTCCCGACCGGCGGCATCCGGGCCACCTTCGAGGCGCGCGGCTACACCGCGTGGGACCCGACGTCGCCCGCCTTCATCCTGGAGAACCCGAACGGCGCGGTGCTCTGCATCCCGACCGCCTTCGCCTCCTGGACCGGCGAGGCGCTCGACCACAAGATCCCGCTGCTGCGCTCGATGGACGCGCTGTCGCGGAGCGCGGTCCGCGCGCTACGGCTGTTCGGCGACCACGCCGCCGCGCGCGTGTTCACGACCGTCGGTCCCGAGCAGGAGTACTTCCTGATCGACGAGCGGTACTTCTTCGAGCGACCCGACCTGATCACGTGCGGGCGGACGCTGTTCGGCGCCAAGCCGCCCAAGGGCCACGAGCTCGACGACCACTACTTCGGGTCGATCCCCGAGCGGATCCTCGGCGACGGCGAGGCCAAGCGCGTGTTCACGACCGTCGGCCCCGAGCAGGAGTACTTCCTGATCGACGAGCAGTACTTCTTCGAGCGCCCCGACCTGGTGACCACCGGCCGGACCCTGTTCGGCGCCAAGCCGCCGAAGGGCCACGAGCTCGACGACCACTACTTCGGCTCGATCCCGGAGCGGATCCTCGCCTGCATGATGGAGACCGAGCGCGAGCTCGCGAAGCTCGGCGTGCCGGTCAAGACGCGCCACAACGAGGTCGCGCCGAACCAGTTCGAGCTGGCGCCGCTGTACGAGAACTCCAACGTCGCATGCGACCACCAGCAGCTGACGATGCAGCTGCTGCAGAACGTCGCCCGCCGCTACGGCCTCGTCTGCCTGTTGCACGAGAAGCCGTTCGCCGGCGTCAACGGCTCCGGCAAGCACAACAACTGGTCGATGGGCACCGACACCGGCCACAACCTGCTCGAGCCCGGAGACACCCCGGCCGACAACGTCAGCTTCCTCTTCTTCTGCGCCGCGGTGATCCAGGCGGTGAACAAGCACCAGGGCCTCCTGCGGGCCTCGGTTGCCAACATCGGCCAGGACCATCGCCTCGGCGCCAACGAGGCGCCGCCGGCGATCATCTCGATCTTCCTCGGCGCCGAGCTCGGGAAGGTGTTCGACGCGATCGAGTCGGGTGAGGGCGACCCGCACACGCCGGGCTCGTTCCTCGGTCTGGGCACCCCTGTGCTGCCGCCGCTGCCGATGCACGGCGGCGATCGCAACCGGACCTCGCCGTTCGCCTTCACCGGCAACAAGTTCGAGTTCCGGGCGGTCGGGTCGAGCGAGTCGCTCGCCTTCCCGATCACGGTCCTCAACACGATCGTCGCCGAGGCGATCGACGAGCTCGCCGACCAGCTCGAGCAGAAGACCAAGGACGGCGGCGATCTCGCCGCCGCGGTGGCCGAGGTGGTCAAGGAGAGCTACGCCGCCAACAAGGTGATCATCTTCGACGGCGACAACTACGCCGAGGAGTGGCACGCCGAGGCCGAGCGCAGGGGCCTCAAGAACCTGCGGACGACGCCCGACGCGCTGCCGGAGATCCTCTCCGAGCAGACCGTCGCGGCCTTGGGCAACTACGAGGTCCTCTCCGAGCGCGAGCTCCACT
>JBOGXT010000083.1:0-6974 GCA_050694635.1 Thermoleophilaceae bacterium | reverse complement strand
GGCCAGGTGCTGGGCCTCGGAGCCGTCGGCCGGGCCGGCGAGCCGGACGCGTTCGCGCATCCGCCGCGAGAGGCTCACCGCGGGCGCCGAGGAGGGGTCGCGCAGCCAGATCGTGGCGCGCCAGTCGAGCTCGGCGGGGAGCCTTCGAAGCGCGCGCAGTAAGAGCCGCAGCGCGCCTCGCTCCTCCTCGGCCGAGAAGACGATCTCGGGCGGGCCGCCGTCTACGCCCGGGCGATGCAGCAGGTCCGCGCCCGGGCGGATCACGCGGTACTCGCCGGGGAAGTAGCGCTCGATCATGTCGCGCGTGGCGGCGAAGCTCGCGGTGCGCCCGTCGAGGCGCCCGAACAGCAGCTCCACCACCCGGCGGCCGACCTGGGTGGAGACGAAGCGCTCGGTGGTGGAGTGGAACGTGCCGACGTTCAGCGCGCGCGAGTGCCGCAGCGCCGCCGAGGACGCGCTCGGCGCGAACGGCTCGTGCACGTGCACGAAGTCGAGCTCGGCGCGATCGAGCAGATCCTCGAGCGTGCGCGACACGTCGAGCGGCAGGGACACCGAGCCGCCGCGCCGGAACGGAAGCGACTGACCGACGGCGACCATCGAGGCGCAGCCCGGCTCGGCCCATACGGCGTCCGGGTCGGAGCGCAGCCGCTCGACCTTGCCGCGCCCCTCGCGGACCAGCTCGCGCGAGTCCGAGGGGGCCACGACGACCACGCGGTGCCCGCGCGCGCACAGCTCGTCCGACAGGCGCTCCACGAAGCGGTTGACCTCGTGGTGCTGCTCCCAGGGCCACGGGGTGACCTGCGCGATGGAGAACGCCACGCCCCGCAGGATACGATTGGCCCACCGTGACCGAGTTCCCAACCGTGCGCGTGGCGGCCCTCCAGGCCACGCCAGTGATTCTCGACCTCGACGCGAGCCTCGCCAAGGCGGAGCGTCTCCTCGCCGGCGCCGCCGCCGAGGGCGCCCGGCTCGCCGTCCTGCCGGAGACGTTCCTCTCGCTCTATCCGTCGAACGCCTGGGCGCACCGGGCCTCCACATTCGGCGGCTCCGACGAGCTCTGGGAGCGGATGTGGGAGAGCTCCGTGGAGGTGCCGGGGCCGGTGGTGGACCGCCTGGCCGAGGCCTGCCTCGCGCACGACCTCGTCTGCGCGATCGGCGTGAACGAGCGCGAGTCCGAACGGCCCGGCACGCTCTACAACGCCTCGCTCCTGATCGGTCCGGATGGCCTCATCTCGAAGCACCGCAAGCTGATGCCGACGCACCACGAGCGGCTCTTCCACGGCATCGGCAACGGGGACGACCTGGCCGTGGCCGACACGCCGGTCGGCCGGGTCGGCGGTCTCATCTGCTGGGAGAACCGGATGCCGCTGGCGCGCTGGGCCGTCTACCGCGGCGGTCCGCAGATCTGGGTGGCGCCCACGGCCGACGACTCGGACGGCTGGATCGCGTCGATGCGCCACATCGCGATCGAGTCCGGCGCATTCGTCGTATCCGCGCCGCAGTTCATCCCACGTGACGCCTTCCCGGACGACTTCCCGTTCGAGCTGCCCGACCAGGAGGTCCTCGGCCGCGGCGGTGCCTGCATCGCCGAGCCCACCTGGGGCGAGCTGATCGCCGGCCCCCTCTACGGCGAGGAGGGCATGGCCGTGGCCGACTGCGACCTACGCCGCGGCCTGCACGCCAAGCGCTGGTTCGACGCCGTCGGCCACTACGGCCGAACGGACGTCCTCGCGCCCGACTAGTTCTCGCTCGTCGCGGTCTCGAGGCTCGCGTTCGGCGTGGCGGGCAGCTTCGGCACCCCGCCGTGCTCCGCGATGAAGTCCTCGGTCATCTGCCGCGCGACGGGGTCGGGGTGCTGCTCCGGCGGCGACTTCATCAGGTAGGCGCTCGGCCCCACCAGCGGGCCGCCGAGGCCGTGGTTCAGCGCCAGCTTGCAGCAGCGCACCGCGTCCGTGACGATGCCGGCCGAGTTCGGCGAGTCCCACACCTCGAGCTTCATCTCGGCCGTGAGCGGCACGTCGCCGAAGGCCTCTCCCTCGAGCCTGATGTGGGCCCACTTGCGGTCGGTCAGCCACGGCACGTAGTCCGAGGGGCCGACGTGCACGTCGTCCGCCGGCAGCTCGTGGCCCATGATCGACGTGACGGCCTGCGTCTTCGAGAGCTTCTTCGACTCGAGCCGCTCGCGCTCCAGCATGTTGAAGAAGTCCATGTTGCCGCCGACGTTGAGCTGCGAGGTGTGCTTGAGCTGCACGCCGCGCTCGTGGAACAGCCGCGCCAGCGCGCGGTGCACGATCGTGGCGCCCACCTGAGACTTGATGTCGTCGCCGACGATCGGCAGCCCCGCCTTGCGGAAGCGCGTCGCCCAGTAGTTCTCCTTGGCGATGAACACCGGGATGCAGTTGACGAAGCCGCAGCCGGCCTCGAGCACCTGCTCCACGTACCACTTGGTCGCGAGCTCGGAGCCGACCGGCAGGTAGGAGACGACCACGTCGGTCTTGGTCTCCTCGAGGATCCCCACGATGTCGTCGGTCTCGCCCGGGGCCTTGGTGATGCGCTGCTTCAGGTACTTGCCGAGCCCGTCGTGGGTCATGCCGCGGTGGACGGGCACGCCGAGGTTCGGCACGTCGGCGAACTTGATCGTGTTGTTCTGACCCGACCAGATCGCCTCGGAGAGGTCCTTGCCGACCTTCTCGGAGTCGATGTCGAAGGCGGCCGTGAACTCGATGTCGCGCACGTGGTAGCCGCCGAGGTCGACGTGCATCAGGCCCGGCACCGAACCGGTCGGGTCGGCGTCCTTGTAGTACTCGACGCCCTGGACGAAGGACGAGGCGCAGTTGCCCACGCCCACGATGGCCACGCGCACCTTCTCGGTCTGGTAGCGCGAGCCGCCGTTGGTCAAAGTGGAGGAAGTCTCGGTCACGAGGCAGATCAACCCATCCGAATCGTTGCGGTTACACCTGAGCCGCCAGCTGGCGCCTCACGTGGAACACGCGCTGGAAGGTGGTGAAGATGGTCAGAGCGGCCAACGCGTAGATGGCCGGCTCCAGCAGGTCGAGGTCCGGGACGAGCTCTCCGTCGGCGAACAGCAGACCGCCAGAGAGGATGACTACCCGAACCGCGCGCGAGGCAATCCCGACCTTGCACTCCACGCCGAGCGCCTCCGCGCGGGCGCGCGTGTAGGACACCATGTACGAGCCGACCACGGTGAGCACCGTAGCGCCGACGGCCAGGTCGTCCGAGTTCTTCGCGAACCAGGCCGCCACGGCGGC
The DNA here is from genome assembly GCA_050694635.1 of Thermoleophilaceae bacterium. Taxonomy (GTDB): domain Bacteria; phylum Actinomycetota; class Thermoleophilia; order Solirubrobacterales; family Thermoleophilaceae; genus JACVRW01. Next base: position 3,705 of record JBOGXT010000083.1, on the reverse strand, counting down.
CAGCACCACGCCCTCCTCGATGCGGTCGAGCGTCGAGTCGAGGAAGGCGCCGAAGGGCGTGCCCTTGCCCGACATGCGCGAGTAGCGGCCGTCGAGCATGTCGCAGAGCGAGCCGAGCACGAAGGCGACGCCGGCCAGCACGAACATCTCCTGGAGGATCAGCACGGCCGCGACCAGGTTTCCGACAAGTCCGGTCAGGGAGATCGCGTTGGGCGTGAGGCGGGACTCGATCAGCCGGCTCCGCGCCATCGCGCGCATCTCGGCGCCCGCCAGCGAGCCGCCGCGCCCGTTCGCCCGCGCGCGGCGGGTGCGCTGCCCCAGCTCGTCGCTCACGAGAGCTTGGCCGAGGCCGTGCGCCAGCCCCAGGCCTCGGGGCGGACGCGGGCGAAGCCGTATGAGGCGGCCGAGGCCGACGCGGCGGCCACCATCGCGCCGAGCAGGGCGTCCATCCAGAAGTGGTTGGCGGTCACGACGACCACGAAGGTGACCACCGCGGGATAGACGGCCCACAGCGCCTTGAGCACGCGGTTGCGCACGAGGAAGAACGCGGGGATCGCGATCATCAGCGCGAACGCGACGTGCATGCTGGGCACGGCGGCGAACGGGTTGTAGAGCACGTTCGCGCTGTTCTCGGCGCCCTCGCCGACGAACGCCGCGACCGAGTCGGTGAAGCCCCACTCGGGCATGAAGCGCGGCGGCGCCGTGGGGTACGCGAGGTAGCCGGCGAGCGCGAAGCCCATCGCCGCCATGAACATGTTGCGCACGTAGTAGAAGGCGTGGTTGCGGGCGATGTACAGCCAGATCAGGAACGTCGTGGTGACCACGAAGTGCGAGTTGACGTACATCCAGTTGGCCCCGGTGAGAAGCCACTCCTCGCCGCGCGCCCAGGCCTGTAGGCCGGGCTCGAAGAAGAGCCCGAGCGAGCGCTCGAGGTCCACCAGCGTGCGAGCGTTCTCGAACGCGAGGCCGGCCTGGCCGTCCACGAATCCGCGGACGATCCGGTACAGGTAGTAGGCGCCCGCGAACAGGGCGAGCTGCCTGATGGCGTCGAGCCAGCCGTTCGGGAGCCAGCGGCCGCTGAGGCGCCAGACCCGCGCCAGCTGGCGGTAGAGCGGGTGGGAGCGGGGCACGGGCCCCTACCCTAGCGCCCACCAACGACGCCCCGGTAGTGGGGCTAACCGCACACCTCAAGGCTTAGAAGCCGGTCGGCAGGGTAGGTTCCACGCCGTGAGCACGGAGGTTCTCGGGGTAGGGGACGACGTTGAGCCCGTCCTGCACGAGACGCGCGACAGGATCATCACCGGCGTGGTGACAGGCGCGCCGGTGCTGGCGCTCGGCTTCGTCGTCTGGCAGGTCTGGGGCGACTTCCTGCGCTGGAGCGACGCGATCGTGTTCGCGATCATGTACGTCGCCACCGGGCTCGGCGTGACCGTCGGCTTCCACCGCCACTTCACTCACCGGAGCTTCAAGACGAGCCGCCCGGTGCGGGCCGGCCTCGCGGTGCTGGGCTCGGCCGCCATCGAGGGTCCCGTGATCTCCTGGGTCGCCGACCACCGAAAGCACCACACCTTCTCGGACCAGGAGGGCGACCCGCACAGCCCCCACGTCGGACACGACGGCGGCTGGCGAGGAGCGATCAAGGGGCTGGCGCACGCCCACGTGGGCTGGCTCTTCATCCACACGCACCGCGGCGCGCGCCAGCGCTACGCGCGTGACCTGATCGCCGACCCGGTCGTGAGCTTTGTCGACCGCACCTTCCTCGTCTGGGCGATCGGCGGGCTGGTCACGGCCTTCGCCCTCGGGTGGGCGATCGGCGGCTCGTTCCACGCCGCGCTCACCGGCCTCCTATGGGGCGGCGCGGTGCGGATGCTCGTGGTGCACCACGTCACCTACAGCATCAACTCGCTGTGCCACTTCTTCGGCCGCCGCCGCTTCGACACCGGCGACGAGTCACGCAACCTGTTCTGGCTGTCGCTCTTGACGTTCGGCGAGAGCTGGCACAACAACCACCACGCGTTCCCGACGTCCGCCATGCACGGGATGCGCGGCTGGGAGGTCGACCCCTCCGCGCTCGTGATCCGTGGCCTGGAGAAGCTCGGGTTGGTGTGGGACGTGGTGCGCGTGAGCCCCGAGCGTCAGCTGGGCAAGCTCAGATCGTCCTGACGTTGACGGCCTTCGGCCCCTTGTCGCCGGGCTGAGCCTCGTACTCGACGCGCGCGCCCTCGGCGAGGGAACGGAACCCCTCCGAGTCGATGTCGCTGTGATGGACGAACAGGTCCTTGCCGGGCTCGTCGGGCGTGACGAAGCCGAAGCCCTTGTCGTCGCTGAACCACTTCACTGTTCCTGTAGGCATGGGGCCCGAACGCTACCAGCGCCCGGGCTCAGTCGTCACATCGTCGCCCGCGTGAGACGAGGCGCTCGGGCGCGAAGCGAGTGGAGAGGCGCACGAACCCCTCCTCATCGGCGATCACGCGCGTCCAGTCGCCGTCCGGCTCGACGCAGGCGTTCGAGGCGTACCAGTAGGGCGTCCAGCGAACCTTCACGATCGCCTCGCCAGGGGCCTTCACGTCGAGCAGCAGCTCGTCCGACTGCATCTGCTCGAGCACGATGTTGGCGTCGCGCTGCGGGATCACGATCGGGGCCGGCAGCAGCACCTCGTAGACGCGCCAGTCCTGGGACTTCCAGCGCAGCCGCAGGTAGGGGAGCCCCTGCTCGATCAGCGCCCGCTCGCGGTAGGAGCTCTTGTCGGGCTTGGCGCTCGGCAGGGCGACGTAGCGAACCGCGTTGTCGGCCAGCCAGCTCGCGTAGGTGAGCCGGTTGACCTGGCCCTTGTAGAAGATCGGGTGGAGGCCGGTGTCGAGCTGGCGCAGCCAGCCGCGGGCGAGGGGCACGTCCATCGCCACCTCGGCCCCCTCCCAGTGGCTGCGGGTGAAGGGGATCTCGACGCGGCGCTGGTCGGGCAGCGTGTACAGGAACCGCCGCAGCGGCTCGAAGTAGTCCGATTTCGCGGCCGGGTCCTCCAGGTACTTGACGACGTCGCGGACGGCCGGCGACCACTGCCAGAAGGCGAGCGCGGCGAAGCCGACCACGAGCAGCGGCGCCGCCCACAGCCGGCGCATGATCACGCGCCCCCAGAGCGCGCAAAGCAGCACCGGGCCACCGAACAGCGCGCCGAGCCGCACGGCGTTGCCGCCCATGGGCGTCTCCGTCAGCAGCGCGACCGTCGCGCCGATGCCGTACAGCGCGGCGCCCCAGCGCAGCGCCCGCTCCTCGCGCGGCAGCGCGATCAGGCAGGCGAGCGCGAACGCCGGGATCGGCAGGTACGCCGTGAACGGGAACGGCGCCCAGCCGCCCTCGGGGAACGCCCAGGCGAGGAACAGCGGCGGGACGAAGGCGGCCACCGCGATGGCGATGCCCTCGCGCCGCTTGGTGCGATCCCTGCTTGCCGCGAGCGCCACCGCGATCCCGGCCATGGCCAGGAAGAGACCGGCCACCGGGCTGCCGAGCGGGCAGAGCGCGGCGAACACGATCGCCCACCCGTAGCGACGTCGCTGCAGCGCGAGCAGCGCGGCGAGCCCGAACGCGACGCCGACGGCGAACGGAAGCCGCGCCGTGAACAGCAGCGTGGCGGTGCCGATCCCGAACCAGAGCGAGCCCCAGCGCGCCCGCTCGTCGCCGAACGCGCGGCGGGCGAGCGGCGGGAAC
>JBOGXT010000082.1:0-3212 GCA_050694635.1 Thermoleophilaceae bacterium | reverse complement strand
GGCCACGCCCGACCTGGGGAGGCCCGGGGCCGCGGCGGCGCAGGGAGTCCGACTCCGCGAGCCCGGTCCTTCGGGCGATCGCCCCGGCGAGCACGGATGCCTGGTTGAAGCCGCGCCGCCGCAGCCGGACCGGATGGAGCGGGACCGGGACGAGGTCGCCGCGTATTAGCCGGTCGGGAGCGGAGGCCAGGACGATCGTGGACATCTCGCGGGCGAGCGAGAGCGCGCCGTGGAACTTCAGGGCGCGGACGAGATCGCGACCGGGACCCTCGTACGCCACCGGCGCCCAGACCCGGACACCGGCGAGGAGGACCGGCTCCCGCGGAAGGAAGACGAGCGCACGCCGACAGCCCCGGCAAAGCGCGCGCCCACGCAAGGCCGGCCCTCGGCAGGACCAGCAGAGCGGCGGAGCGAGAAGCGCGCCGAGCACGGCGTCAGCATCGCGCGTCGAGTGCCACGCGTGCCTACCTCGTTGCGACAATCCTGTGCGTGTCAGGTGACGAAGCGGTGAGCCATCCGCAGATCCAGTGGCTCTCCGATCCCGCCGTGCTGGCGCCGCTTGCCCTGTTCGCCGGGATCTACGTCTGGCGTATCCTCCAGGTGCGCCGCCAGGCCGCGGCGCGGGGCCGGCCGCCGAGCGGCGCCGGGCCGCTTCAGGCACTCGCCTTCTCCGCCGGCATGCTCGCGTTGCTCGCCGCGCTCGCGTCGCCCATCGACGGTCTCGGCGAGGGCTACCTCTTCTCGGCCCACATGGTCCAGCACGTGCTGCTGGGCGACATCGCGCCTCTCCTGATCCTCCTGGGCCTCTCGCGCACGATCATGCGGCCGGCCACCCGCCGGCTGATGCGGCTCGAGCGGGCGCTCGGGCCACTCGCCACCCCGGCGACGGGGATCGCGCTGTGGCTGGGGCTCATGTACCTCTGGCATGTACCGGCCCTGTACGACGCGGCCGCCGAGAACGCGGGCGTGCACCTCCTCGAGCACGCCTCCTTCTTCGCCGCGGGGGTGGCGCTCTGGTGGCCGCTGATCCAGCCCGTGCCGATGCGCCGCCGCCTGACGGGCCTGCAGCCGCTCGGCTACGTCGCCGCCGCCAAGGCGGGCCTCGCGGCGCTCGGCCTCTACCTCGCCTGGAGCTCCACCGCGCTCTACCCCTACTACGAGCAGACCCCCCGCATCTGGGGCCTCTCCCCGGTCGAGGACCAGAACATCGGCGGCGTGATCATGATGGTCGAGCAGTCGTTCACGCTCGTGCTCGTGATGGTCGCGCTCTTCATGCGGATGCTCGCGCAGAGCGAGGAGGAGGAGCGGCGCCGCGAGCGGCTGGAGGAGCGGGACGACGCCGCGGGCCGCGCACCGGCCGAGGCGCTGGCGGGGGGCGCGGAAAGCCGGCCGCGCGACGCCTGAACACTTGGGTACGCCATGGCGTACCGGAGCGTTCAGCCGTGACCCTTGGGGGTGGCGGGTGGGCCCTCCAGGATTTCGCCGTCCGCGATGTTCCGGGGGCCGTTCAGCTTCACGGTGCCGCGCACCACCACGTCGCGCCCGAACGTCACGTCGCCCTCCACCGTCAGGCGCGAGCAGTCCACGAGCGACGGCGGGCCCTCCGGGAAGCGGGGCTCGAAGTCGCCCACCAGCTTGTAATACGACGGGTCGAGCTCCACGAGCGGCGGCTGCGAGCGGGCGGTGCTCACGGTCCAGTCGTCGCCGAGCCGGTAGGCGTCCGAGCGCACCACCAGCAGGTCGTTCGTCGTCTTCACCGGCGTGAAGCGGCTTCGTGGCACCCATAGAGCGCCCGCGCCCTCGAACACGCCGATCGCGGCCCCCATCGCCGTCTCGAGTTGCACCACGGCCGGCGACGACGCGTCGGTCGGGTCGACCGTCTTCCTATTGACGATCATCGGCAGGCCGAGCACGCCGTCGCGCTCGGCGAGCGTGCTCTCCAGCGCGCGCAGGTCGACCCAGATCGTGTTGCAGTTGAAGTAGCGGTGGCGTGAGACGTCTTCGAACGCCTCCCGGTCCGAATCGGGCGTCTGGGCCGTCTCGCGCAGGACGAGGCCGCCGTCCGAGCGGCGCCGAGCCAGATGGCCGCCCTTGCGATCGCCCTCGGTGCGGTCGGTCGACTCCGACAGGAAGGGCAGCTCCTCGCGGGCGAACCAGTCGAGGATGCGCGGATCGAGCACCGCGCCCAGGTTGTCGGAGTTCGACAGGAACAGGTAGCGGTAGCCGCGCCGAAGCAGCTCGCCCAGCACCCCAGAGCCCGCCAGCGAGGTGTACACGTCGCCGTGCCCGGGCGGCGCCCACTCGAGCGCCGGGTCGGCGGGCCAGCCGACCGGCTCGTACCCGTCCTCGAGCAGTTTCGGCACCTTGCCCTGCAGGAAGTCGAGCGGCACGCCGTCCACGGCGAGATCGGGGTAGCGCTCCAGTGCCGCCAACGTGTCGTCCCGCGTGGCGAAGCTGTTCATCAGCAGCAGCGGCACGCGCGCCCCATGCCGCTCACGCAGGTACAGGATCTGGCGAACGATTATGTCGAGGAAGGAGAGGCCGTCCTTCACCTCGAGCAGCGACTTCGCCCGCGTCATGCCCATGCTGGTTCCGAGCCCGCCGTTTAGCTTCAGCACCACCGCCTGTCCCAGCGCCGCGCCGTCCGACTCGGGCAGCTCCCCGGCGTCCGGAAGCTCGGAGAGCGGCTCGAGCTCGGACTCCGGCAGCGTGCCCCGATCGCCCTCGCGCAGCAGCCGCTCGTAGTGGGCGAAGGTCTCGACCGCGGCGTCCGGCAGCCCCTCCGCCCGCATCTTGTCGGTGGCGGCGCTCACCGCCCCGATGCTATGACCCGGCGTCCCCAGGTGCGATGACGCCGCTCTCGTGGGCGAGCACCTCCGCCTGCACGCGGTCGCGCACCTCGAGCTTCATCAGGATGCTCGCGACGTGTGCCTTCACGTAACCGCGAGGTCGTCGCCGTTCGAGGGGACCAGGAATACCTCGACCACCGCCGCAGCGACGAACAGCGCCGCCAGGGCGACATCGGCCCGGAACGGGTCCATCGCCCGCACGCGCGCGTGCATGCTCCGCAGCCAGTTCACGCCGATCACCGTACCTCCGGGGAGGCCCCCCGGCGTCGTCCGAAAGGATGACGCGGGATCCCCGTCCCGGCCGTTGCGCGGCGGCGCCCGCGGGCCGGTCGGGCTCGACGTCCGCTACGAGCTGGCCCCAGC
>JBOGXT010000081.1:0-5098 GCA_050694635.1 Thermoleophilaceae bacterium | reverse complement strand
GGCCAGCGCGACGTCCATCTACAGCGCGCGCACGTCCGCCCCGCCCGGTGAGAACGTGACGCGGCGCACCTCGCTGTCCGGCGCCTCTTCCCGGAGGCGCTCGACCAGCGTTCCCGTCTGCTGCCAGTGGCACCAGAACAGCACGGTCGGGCCCGCGCCGGAGATCGTGGCACCGACCGCGCCCAGCTCCTCGGCCCGCTCGACCAGCTCCATCGACCGCGGGTAGAGCGGCCGGCGGCGGGGCTGGTGGAGCAGGTCGCGCAGCCCGCGGCCGATCAGCGAGAAGTCGTCCTTCGCCAGGCCGAGCACGAGCAGCGACGCGTGGCCCACGTTGTGCACGGCCTCCGCGAGCGGGACCTCCGGCGGCATCGCCGCGCGCGCCTCGACCGTCGGTACCTCCTCGGGCGGGATGGCCAGCACGCCCTCGAGCCCGGGGGCCGGGTCGAAGCGCACCGGCTCCCCGTCGCCGGGGCAGATCACGAAGCCCCCGTACAGCGCCGCCGCCACGTTGTCGGGGTGGCCCTCGAGCTGGCGCGCGAGCTCGAACAGCGGCGCGTCGAGCTCGTACAGGTGGTCGGCGGCGCACAGCCCTGCCACGATCGCCGCGGCGCTCGAGCCCAATCCCGCCGCCACGGGGATCTCGGAGCGGATGTGAAAGGTCACGTCGTCGACCGGGCGCAGCGCCTCGAAGGCACGGACGCATAGGTTCGAGCGGTCGCAGGGCACGCCCTGCAGGTCGCAGTGGACGAAGAACTCGCCGGTCTCCTCGACCTCGAGCTCGAGCGAGAGCGACAGCGCCGCGGCGAGCACGTCGTAGCCCGGCCCGAGGTTCGCCGAGGAGGCGGGGACTCGGACGATGCGGTGGCGCTTCATCCCAGCACCGCCCGCTCCACTCCGTCGATGTCCGGCTCGCAGGGCACCACCGGGGCGGCTCGGTTCAGCGCCGTCTGCGGGTCCTTCAGCCCGTGGCCGGTGAGCACGCACACCACCCGCCCCTCCGCGCCGTACCGGAGCAGCCCGGCCACCGACGCCGCCGACGCCGGCTCGCAGAACACCCCCTCGCGCGCGCCCAGCAGCGCGTAGGCGTCCAGGATCTCCGCGTCCGACACCGCCCGCACCTCGCCCCGGGACGACGTGAAAGCGTTCATCGCGTCCTCCCACCGGGCCGGGTTCCCGATCCGGATCGCCGACGCCACAGTCTCCGGCTGCTCCACCGGCGCGCCGCGCACCAGCGGGGCCGCCCCCTCGGCCTGATAGCCGTGCAGCCGCGGCGCCGTGCCGTATTCCTGGAAGCCCTTCCACCACGACGTCACGTTGCCCGCGTTGCCGACCGGGATGCACAGCACGTCGGGCGCCTCCCCCAGCGAGTCGCACACCTCGAAGGCGCCGGTCTTCTGCCCCTCCACCCGGTAGTCGTTGACGGAGTTGACGAGCGAGATCGGGTGACGCCGCGCGAGCTCGCGCACGAGCGAAAGGGCCTGGTCGAAGTTGCCGCGCAGCGCGATCACCCGCGCGCCGTGCATGAGCGCCTGGGCCAGCTTGCCGGTCGCGATCTTCCCCTCCGGCACGATCACCGCGCCGCGTAGCCCCGCGCGCGCCGCGTAGGCCGCCGCGCTCGCCGCCGTGTTGCCGGTCGAGGCGCAGACCACCGCCTCCGCCCCCTCGCCCACGGCGGCCGACACCGCCACCGTCATCCCCCGGTCCTTGAACGAGCCGGTCGGGTTGGCGCCCTCGAGCTTCAGCCACACCTCGCAGCCGGTCAACGACGAGAGGTGATCGGCCCGGACCAGCGGGGTGTCCCCCTCTCCCATCGTCACGAGCGGATCGACTGGCAGCCGGTCGCGGTAGCGCCAGAGGCTCAGAACGTCTCCTCGATCACGCGGATCACCCGCGGCGGCTCGCGCACGAAGTCGAGCCGCGCGATCATCTGCACGGCCGCGCGGAACTTCGACTCGAGCACCGGGTGCATCACCATCACGAGCCGCGCCTCGTCGCCCAGCCCCTTCTGCACCACCGACCTGATCGAGACGCCCTGGAGCCCGAGGATCTCCGCCACCTGGGCGAGCACGCCGGGCCGGTCGGCGACCTCGAGGTGCACGTAGAAGGAGAACTCGACGTCCGTGACGATCTCCTGCTCCACGGCCGGCGGCGGCAGCGAGGGCGGCGGGATCATCGCCGAGATCACGTCGCCGAGCACCGCGCTCGCGGTCTGGATCCCGCCCGCGCCCGGCCCGCTCAGGGTGATCTCAGTGATCGCCGGCGACTCGATCGTGACCGCGTTGAACGCGCCGTTCACGCTCGCCAGCGGATGCTCGGCGTAGAGGAACGCGGGATAGACGTGTACGGCGACAGCGCCGTCCACGCGCTCCGCGGAGCCTACGAGCTTCAGCGACAGCCCCAGCTCGCGCGCGTAGGCGATGTCGTCCGGCGTGATGTGCTCGATCCCCTCGTAGCTGACCTGGTCGAGCCGCACCGCGGCGTTGAACGCGAGCCGGGCCAGGATCGCCATCTTGGCCGCGGCGTCCTTGCCGGTCACGTCCTCGGTGGGATCGGCCTCGGCGTAGCCCAGCTCCTGCGCCTCGGCGAGCGCCTCCGCGTACGTGGCGCCGGTCGCCGCCATCTGGGTGAGGATGTAGTTGGTGGTGCCGTTCACGATGCCGTGGACGCGCTCGATGTGCGCCGCGGCCAGCGTCTCCGCCATCACGCGGATGGCCGGCACCACGCCCGCCACGGCACCCTCGAAGCGCAGCTGCACGCCGGCGCGGCGCGCCGCGTCGAACACCTCCTCGCCGTGCTGGGAGAGCAGCTGCTTGTTGGCGGTCACGACGTGGCGGCCGGCGTCCAGCGCCCGCAGCACGTAGTCGCGGGTGGGCTCGATCCCGCCCATCAGCTCGACGATCAGGTCGCTGCCCTCGAGGATCTCGCCGAAGTCGCCGCGGCTCCGGGTGAGCACGCCTGAGAGCGCCGGGCGCAGCGCCACCTCCGCCTCGATCGCGTCAGCGCGCTCCTCGAGCAGCTTCGCGAACGAGGATCCGACGGTGCCGTGGCCGAGCAGGCCGATCCTGAACTCAGGCATCCCGGGCGGTCAGGTCGTCGTACGTCTCGCGCCGCACCACCACGCGCGCGTCGCCGTCTTTGCAGAAGACGACCGGCGGCCGTGGCAGCGCGTTGTAGTTGTTCGCCATTGCGTGGCCGTAGGCGCCGGTGGCGGGGATCACGAGCACGTCGCCGGGACGCGGGTCGCCGAGCGTCGCCTCGCGCACGAGGATGTCGCCCGACTCGCAGTGCATGCCCGCGATCGTGCAGGCGTCGGCGCCGCCGAACCTGGAGGCGATGTCCGCCTCGTAGCGCGCGCCGTACAGCATCGGGCGCAGGTTGTCCGACATGCCGCCATCGACGGAGACGTAGGTGCGCACGCCCGGGATGCGCTTGACGGTCCCGACCGTGTAGACCGTCACGCCCGCGTTTCCCACGAGCGAACGGCCCGGCTCGCACAGCACGGTCACGTCCTCGGGCGCGCCGCGCAGCAACGCGTCCACGTACGCCTCGATCGACGGCGCCCGGTCCTCGATCGTGTACGCGATGCCGAGGCCGCCGCCCAGGTTGAGGAGCGGCCAGTCGCCGATCGCGGCGAGCACCTCGGCCAGGCGCTCGAATGCCTGCAGCTCGAGCACCTGCGACCCGATGTGGGCGTGCAGCCCACGCAGCTCGATCCCGGCGTCGCCGCATGCCTCAACCGCCCGGGGCACGTCGTCGAGCCCGAAGCCGAACTTCGAGTCCTCCTGGCCGGTCTGGATGTAGGAGTGTGTCGAGGGCGTGATGCCGGGCGTCACGCGCAGCAGGGCGCGTGCGCCGCGGCCGTGCAGGCGCTCGATCTCGTCGAACGAGTCGACCACGATGTGGCCCACGCCGGCCTCGAATGCCAGGTCGAGCTCGGCCGGCGTCTTGTTGTTGCCGTGCATGTAGATGCGCTTCGGGTCGACGCCGCCGGCCAGCGCGTGGTGGAGCTCCCCGGCGCTCGCCACGTCGGCCGAGAGGCCCTCCTCGGCGAACAGCCGGAAGGCGGCCGTAGCCGGGAAGGCCTTGCCGGCGTAGATCACCTCGAAGCGCTCGCGGCGCGCGCGGAACGCCTCCAGGTACGCGCGCGCCCGGGCGCGCATGTCGGCCTCGGCGTATATGTAGGCGGGCGTTCCGAACTCGCGCGCGAGCTCCACAACGTCGCAGCCGCCGACCTCCAGCCGGCCCCGCTCGTTCACGCGGGAGCCCAGGGGATAGACATGCGAGACCGCCACCGCCGCCATTCGGCGGCGATTATTGCGTTCATGGAGCATCCCGTCCCGGCCCCTCCCGTCCTCGGCGAGCTGGACGGCCTCGCCCACGCGCTCTTCCTGCCGGATGACGAGCCGCGGGCCGGGGTGGTGATCCTGCACGGCGCCGGCTCCGCCAAGGAGTCCCACTTCGACTTCGCGCGCGGCTGCCGGGCCGACGGGATCGCCGCGCTCGCCTACGACGCCCGGGGGCACGGGCGCTCGGACGGCGCGTTCGGGCCGGCGGCGATCGACGATGCCCTGGCGATGGTGGAGCTGCTGCGCCGGCGGGTCGACCGGGTGGCGTTGCGGGGGTCGAGCATGGGCGGCTTCCAGGCCATCCACCTGGCGGCGCGCGATCCCTCGCTGTGCGCGGTGGTGGCGATCTGCCCGGCGCCGGAGGAGTCGCTGCTGCGCATGCTGCGCTCGAGCGAGCCGCTGCGCTTCGAGTGCGACGTGCCGGCGACCGAGAAATGGCTCGGATCGATCGACATCTTCGACGCCGTCGGCAGGCTCGGGCCCGAGACGGGGCTGCTGCTGCTGCACGCGCGCGGGGACGAGGAGATCCCATGGAGCGTGAGCGAGGACCTGCACGCGGCGGCGCACGACGCCAAGCGCCTGCTGGTCCTCCCCGGGGGACACCACCGCTCGCTGCAGCACGACCTCGAGCTGCAGGCGCTGTCGCGCCGGTTCATCCTGGACGCGGCCGGAGGCTAGGGCACGCCGACGGGCAGGCTGCCCGTCGCGCCGGCCGCGCGGTCGGTGACGCCGCCGGCCACGCGGTCGGTGAC
>JBOGXT010000080.1:0-1519 GCA_050694635.1 Thermoleophilaceae bacterium | reverse complement strand
GCCTGCGGCCGGCGCCCGGTCTCCTGTGGAGGGCCGGGTGAGCGACGCGCTCGAGGCGCTGCGTGGCGGTCTCGTCGTGTCGGTTCAGGCGCCCGAGGGGAGCCCTCTCGCCGGGAGCCCGCACATGGCGGCCATCGCCCGAGCGGCGGAGGCGGGCGGAGCGGCCGGCATCCGGGCGCAGGACGTCGACGCGATCCGCCGCGCTGTCGCGCTGCCGGTGATCGGCCTCCGCAAGCGGCGCGTCGAGGGCAGCGAGGTGTACATCACGCCGACCCTGGAGGACGCCCTGGCCGTTGGCTGCGCGGGGGCGGACATCGTGGCCGTCGACGCCACTCTGCGACCGCGACCGGGCGGGCTGGGTGCCGACCAGTTCCTCGCCCGCCTCGTCAGCGAGCAGCCGCGGCCCGTTCTCGCCGACGTGGACTCGCTCGAGGCCGGCCTGGCCGCCCGGGCGGCGGGCGCGGCCGCCGTGGCGACGACGCTGGCGGGCTACACCGATACCGACATCTCACCGAAGGATCCGGATCTGCTCCTGGTGGCGTCACTCGCGGCCGAGCTCGACTGCCCCGTCTTCGCCGAGGGCCGCATCGCCACGCCCGACCAGGCGCGCGCGGCCTTTGAGGCCGGCGCGTTCGCGGTCGTCGTGGGCACCGCCATCACCGACCCGGTCGCGCTCACGCGCGGATTCGCCGCCGCCTGCCCGAGGGTAACCCATGCGGCGCACTGAGTCGGACGGCCTCCCGGCCACCCTGCCCGACGGCCGGCCCAAGGGCGAGGCCCTGCGCGAGATACTCGAGGCGCTCGTGGCCTCGCTCGGCCCCCGCGCCGAGCTGCCGTCCGAGCGGCACCTGGCCGAGCACTTCGGGCTCGCCCGCATGACCGTACGGACCGAGATCGACCGCCTCGTGACCGAGGGGCTCGTGTACCGCCTCCACGGCCGCGGCACGTTCGTGGCCGAGCGGCGGGTGGCGCAGGCCGTCGTGTTCAGCTCGTTCAGCGAGGACATGCGCGCGCGGGGCATGACGCCCGGCTCGACGGTGCGCTCCCGGGAGCTGATCGAGGCGGGGGCGTTCCTGACCCGGTCGCTCGAGCTCGCGCCGGGCGCCCCGGTGGCGGAGTTCGAGCGCGTCCGCACCGCCGACGGGGAGCCGATGGCGCTCGAGCGGGTTTACCTGCCGGCGGAGCGCTTCCCGGGGATCGCCGAGGCCGACCTCGAGCACGGCTCGCTCTTCGAGTTGCTCGCCGAGCGCTACGACACCCGTCTCAGCGGCGCCGACCAGCGCGTGCTGGCCGTGCCGATCGAGGCCGCGGAGGCGCCGCTGCTCGGTGTCGACGAGGGGATGCCGGGGCTGCGCTTCCACACGCTCGCCCGGGACACGAGGGGGGTCCCCGCCTACTACGCGACGTCTCTGTTCCGGGGCGACCGCTACGAGATCGAGCTGCCCCAGACTCGCACGGACGCGGGGGCGTGAAGGGCGAGCGCATGCGCGCCGACATGGCGGCGCAGCCGGCCGTGCTG
>JBOGXT010000079.1:0-4811 GCA_050694635.1 Thermoleophilaceae bacterium | reverse complement strand
GACGAGTGCAGCTCGTCCCGCAGCCGGCCCTGGAAGCCCGTACGCCTCATGAGGGGCCCTCCTCCGACGGCGGCTCGAGCTCCACCGCCAGGCGGTCGAGCGCTCGCCGCAGCCGCGAGTTGACCGTCCCGCGCGGCACCTCGAGCAGCCGCGCGATCTCCCCCGGCGTGTACTCGAGCAGGTGCCGCAGCACGACGGCGGCACGCTGGTCCACGTCGAGCACCCCGAGGGCCGCGACCACCTCCTCGGACCAGCCGCCCTGCCGCTCCGGGGGCGCCGCCCTCTCCACCGGCTCCGCCACCTCCCGCCGCAGCGCCCGCGCGCGCGACCAGTCGATCGCCCGGTTGACCACGATGCGGTGAAGCCAGGGGCCGAACGGCCGGCGCCGGTCGAAGCGGTCGAGCGCGCGGATGGCCGCGAGGAAGGCCTCCTGGGCGATGTCCTCCGCGGCGGCGTCGTCATGGACGATCAGGAACGCGGCCCGGTGGGCGGGCCCCCAATGCACTCGAAACAGCGCCTCCATCGCCTCGTCGGAGCCCGCCTGTGCGGCCCGCACCCAGGCCCGCTCCCGCCGCCGCGACGGCCGCTCGCGGCTCGACGGCCCGGGCCGGGCCGCCACCACGTCGATTGCCGATGTTCGTGCCAGGGCAGACACCATCCTCTCCCCTCGGGTCAGTACGAGCAACGAGGGGCTGGAGGTCCCGCTGCGTTCAGGCGGCGGCTGCGCTCTGGCACACTGCTTGGGTCATGGCCGCTCCGCGCCCGGAGCGCACCCGCGCCTCGTCCGCAACCCGGACGCCGCCGGACCGGAACACCCGGATCCTGTGGTTCAACGTGGCCTTCTTCGGCACGCTCTCCTGGCTCAGCTCGAGCGCGAAGGCTTCCGACGCCGGCGACTGGTGGCACCGCATCGGCCAGCTCCCGCTGATGCTCGCCGGGCTGATCCTCTACTGGATCGCCTGGTGGCACCTCGACAAGGGCCGCGACCGCGAGGCGCTCGTCCTCGCCGGGCCGGCCACGATCATCCTCTCGGTCTGGATCACGAGCGTGCACGGCGCCGCGCTCTGACCAGCGCTCAGCCGTTCACAATGCGCACGAGCGCGGGCGGCAGCGCAACCCGGATCGGGTCGAGCGACTCCACGGTCCGCGTGAGCGGGACGCCGCCCGGCGCCCCCCGGAGGGTGTCGAGCGCCGCGGCGGCGTAGAGGCCGAGGGTGGGCTGCAGCACGCCGTCCGCCGTGGCCACCACTGCCGGGGTCGAGGCGGTGGCCCCGAGCAGCGTCCGGCAGGCGTCGGCGGTCACGAACGGCATGTTGGCGGCGCAAACGAGCACCGGCGCCCCGGCCGTCTCGAGCGCGTGGACGATGCCGGTGACCGGGTGCCTCGGCTCGTCAGGCTCCTCCCAGCGCTCGGTGCCCGGCAGCTCGGGCAGAACCGTGGAGGGCTTGCACACCACCGCGACGCGCTCGCACACGCCGGCCAGCGCCGCGACCGGATACGACGCCAGAGGCCGGCCGTCCAGCCGCGCCACGGGATTCGCCCCGCCGGCGAGAAGCACACCGATCACGGGCGGCAGGCTACCGGCGGCTGGCGGCCGGGCCAGTACTAGTCGGCCAGCGCCTCCACCCTCCACTCCCCCTGCTCGCGGCGCAGCTCCAGCGCGTCCGGCACCTCGGCCTGGCCGGCGGCGCGCGTCGTGATCTCGACCCGGGCGCGGTCCGCCTCGATCTGAATCGCCCGCACCTCGATGCTCGGCCGGGAGATGCCCTCGGCCGCCGAACGGGTCAGGCGCACGCAGTCGTCGCCTCCCGCGCGCTCGCGCGCAGCGGCCGTGAAGAGCTCGTCGCAGAGGGTCGCGAAGTCGCGTCTCGCCGTGGCCTTCTCCAGCTGGTCCACCACCACGGCGACGTCGCGCGCGGCCCCGCGGGCGGGCTCCGCCTCCTCGTCGCCGCCCAGGCAGCCGGCTAGAAACGCCGCGACGGCCATAATGGAGATATGGAGGGATCCGCGCAGGAGTCCGTGGGGACGCAGTCGAGCTGGCTGCGCTGCTATCGCTGCTTGTCGCAGAACCTCGAGGTGCAGCTTCACTACGAGGGCATCTTGAAGGTCGACGCAGACACGGGCGAGGCGGTCGACCCGGTCGAGGAGGTACAGGAGGCGGTGGTGCAGTGCCTCGACTGTCTGCACGACCAGCCCCACCTGGCCCTCACCTTCTACGACGAGGACGGGCGGCGCATCTCGCGCATCGAGCCGGTCGAGGACCGCTGGGAGCGGATGGTCACGGGCACGCCTTGGGTCGCCTCGTGCACCGTGACGGTCGACGCGGACCAGGTCGAGTCGTGCTCGGGCCCCGAGGCCGCCGAGTCGCTCGCCTTCGCGGCCTTCGGGGACCACGGCACGCGCGAGTTCTTCACCCACGTGCGCTTCCACAAGCACGACGAGGACCGCATCGTCATACACATGCTTGTCGAGCTGTACGCGCGCTCGTCGGACGAGGCGACCGACGTGATGGAAAGCGCGGCCCGCGGGAACCTGACGATCACCTCGCTGGCGGAGGAGTCGCGGCCGCCGGCGTCGAGCGGCGACGAGTCGCACTAGGCCCTCCTAGTCGATCCGGACGACCCCCTGCTCGGCCAGCGCGGCGATTTGCTCGTCCGAGCGGCCCAGCTCGCGCAGCACCTCGGCTGTGTGCTCGCCGAGCAGCGGTGGCGGTGTGGCCGCGGCGGAGTCGGTCGGGCCCCAGATCGGCGACGCCACCAGGTCGAGCGGCCCGGCGCTCGGGTGCTCGACGCTGAGCGTGGCCGGGCGGCCGGCCTGCGCCGCCGCCGCCAGCGCGTCCGAGACGCTTCGCACCTTGCCGACGGGCACCCCGGCCGCGTCGAGCGCGTCCACCCATTCCTCCGCCGGCCGCTCCCACAGCCGCTCCTGGATCAGCGGGATCAGCTCGCGGCGGTGCTCCACGCGGGCCGCATTGGTCGCGAAGCGCTCGTCCTCGCCCAGCTCGTCCATGCCGAGCGTGCGGCACATGGCCCGGAACAGGCCGTCGTTGCCGGCGGCCAGCGCGATCCGCCCCGTGGCGGTCTCGAAGTCCTGGTAGGGGACGATGTTCGGGTGGGCGTTGCCGTGCCGCTCGGGCTCGCGGCCGGTGACGAGCGCGTTCTGGGCCACGTTGACGAGGCCGGCCAGCCCACTGTCGAGCAGCGGCACCTCGACGCGCGCGCCCTCACCCCCGTGGAGGGCAGCGAGGATCGCGGCCGCGGCGTGCAGCCCGGCGAGCACGTCGACGAGCGCCACGCCGACCTTGTACGGCGGGCCGTCCTCGGCGCCTGTGATCGACATCAGGCCGGTCTCGGCCTGGGCCACGAAGTCGTACCCGGGTCGCCCCGGCGGCTCGCGCAGCGACCCGAAGCCGGTGATCGAGCAGTAGACCACCCGCGGGTTGCGCTCGCACACCTGCTCGTAGCCGACCCCGAGCCGGTCCGCGCCGCCCACCTTGAAGTTCTCGATCACCGCGTCGGCGCCCGTGCACAGCTCGAGCGCGAGCGCGCGGCCCTCGTCCCCCGAGAGGTCGATCGCGCAAGAGCGCTTGCCGCGGTTGACGGACAGGTAGTAGGCGGCCTCGCCGCCGGCGAAGGGCGGCCCCCAGGCGCGCGTCTCGTCACCGCCCTGAGGGCGCTCGACCTTGATCACGTCGGCGCCGAGGTCCGCGAGGACCATCGTGCAGTAGGGCCCGGCGAGGACGCGCGAGAGGTCGACCACGCGGACGCCTGAGAGGGGCAGGACCATCGGCCAGGAGCCTACGCGGCGGGGGCGAGGGGATCGCGTGCGAGGGCTTCAGCGGGCGTGGGCCCGATGTCGAAGGAGGACTACGATGGGCGCGATGCCCGCGACCCGGCACATGACTGCGGACGAGTACCTCGCGCTGCCCTTCTCGCCCGAACGGCGCTGGGTGCAGCTGGTAGAGGGTGAGTTGGTCGTGGACCAGCCGCTGCTGTTGCATCAAGTGGTCAAGAGCGAACTCCAGTACGCGCTGAGCTGCTGGGTTCGCGCCGGCGGGGGGCGCGGACTCGTGACCCCGCCGATCGACGTCAAGCTCGACGAGCGCAACGTTTTCGGACCTGACCTGCTCTGGTACCCGGAGGAGACCGCCCCGGACGTGCATGCCGGCCGACCGTACCCTGTGCCGCGACTAGCCATCGAGATCCGGTCGCCGTCCACCTGGCGGTACGACATCGGCCCGAAGAAGGCGGCTTATGAGCGCGCCCGCCTGCGGGAGCTCTGGCTCGTCGATACCGCGGCGAGCGAGGTGCTCGTCTTCCGGCGATCGACGTCCAGCGTGCCGGCCTTCGACGTCGCGCTGGAGCTCGAGCGGACCGACGTCCTCACCTCCCCGCAGCTCGACGGGTTCGAGCTTTCGCTGGCCGACCTGTTCCCCGAATGAGCCGCGCTCCCACCGCGGTCAACGGCGCCGCTCTCGCCGTCGCGGCGCTCGAGCGCGCAGGGGTCGAGGTCGCCTTCGGCCTGCCGGGGGTCCACAACCTCGCGCTGTGGCGGGCGCTCGGGGAGTCGCCGATCCGGCTGGTCGGCGTCCGTCACGAGCAGACCGCGGCGTACGCGGCGGACGGCTACGCGCGCGCGACCGGGCGGGTCGGCGTGGCGCTGACCACCACCGGCCCCGGCGCCGCCAACACCCTCGCGGCGGTGGGCGAGGCCTGGGCCTCGCGCCAGCCCGTGCTCGTGATCGCCACCGACATCCCATCGAGCGTGCGGCGCCCCGGCGTGTGGCGCGGCGTGCTTCACGAGGCCACCGA
>JBOGXT010000078.1:0-2103 GCA_050694635.1 Thermoleophilaceae bacterium | reverse complement strand
GCTGGAGGGACCGGCCGATCCCGCGGCGGTCGGCGCGCTCGGCGGCGTCGGCGGCGGACCAGGGATGCGCGAGCGGGTCGAGCACGAGGCCGCGGGGCGCCGTGTACGCCTCGGTGAAGGCCTCGGCCACCGCCGCCGGAAAGGCCGAGCCGAACCGGCCGAGCGGCCGGGGCAGGGTGAGCGTTTCGATGGGGACGAAGGCGCGGGCCTGCTCGGCTGCTGTCACGGCAGCCTGAAGAGTAGGGCCAAGCCCAGGTCCGGCGGGAGCATGGTCGTCTATGTTCCTGGCCGTGCGCGGTCGGCTACCCACGGCCATTCGCACGCCGCTCGGCGTCGCCGCCGTCGGCGGCCTGCTCGCTCTGTGGATGACGCTGGCGCTGCGCTCGATCACACCGCCCATCGAGTTCAACGCTGGCCTCGGGTATGACGGCCAGCACTATGCGGCGATGGTAGAAGCCATGCGGGGGGGTCGTGGGCCCGTGCTGGCGGAGCGTCCCCACTATGCGTACCGGCCGCTTCCCGTGGCGATCGTGGCGGTCAGCGGGCTCGACGTGATCCCCGGCTTCCTCCTGATGAACGCGCTTTCGCTGGTCCTCGCCGGCGCGATCCTCGCCGCGATCGTCCGGCGATACGCCGGGGGCGTCCTGTTGCCTGTGACCGCGGTGGTGTGGTGGGCCGCGCTTCCCGGTTCCATCCGGTACTCGCTGTACTACCCGGTGCTCGTCGATGGCATCGGCCTCTTCCTGCTGTTCGCCCTCGTGTACGCGGTCGTGGCGCGGCTCCCTTGGCTTTTCGCGCTTCTGATAGGACCGGCGATGCTCGCTCGCGAGAATCTGATCGTTCTCGTCCCGATGCTCTGGCTGGCCCTGCTGCCCACGGGCCTCTGGCGCGCGACGATGTGGAGCGCGGTCCCGGGAGCGCTCGCGCTGGCAGCCTTCCTCTGGGTGCGCATCGCGCCGCCGATCCCGCCCGCGGAACCGTTCGACGCCGTTTTCGAAGCGAGGCAGAACCTCGAGTGGTTCTTCGGGAACGTGAACGATCGCGCGCTGCGATTCGCCTCCGCCTGGATCCTCGCCCTCGGCCTCTTCGCCGTCGTCCCTCTCTCGACCTGGCGTGCGGCAGTCTCGTTCCTGCGCCGCGAGCTTGCGTGGGCGTACTACCTGGCCACGACCGTGGCCCTCATCGTCGTCATCGGCGGCGACTACGACCGGTACTTCCTCTACTTGGTGCCGGCCTTGGCGGTGCTCTCCTTTGGTGCGACCACGACCGCGCGCCTCTGGAGGAGCTCTCTCGTGCTCGCGCTGGCCACCGGCGCCCACCTGCTCCTCAGCCGATTCGCCTGGCCGGTCGGAGGGACGGAGGAAGCGTATCTCGCCTACAGCGTCGCCACTATGGACGTCCCGAGTCTGCTGGCGCTGCTCAGTGCCGGCGCGGTGGTCGCTGCCGCAGCCTCCGCGATCCTGTTCGTGGCGCGCTCCACGGACCGAAATGGTCCGCTCAGGGCAGTCTGAACAGCACCGCGCCTCTCGCGTCGACGATGGCGCCGGCCCAGCGGCCGTCCGGCGAGATCGCGACGTCCTGGATCGTGCCGCTGACGCCCAGGTCCTCGGCGTGGCCATCGCGGTCGAAGACGAGCATCCGTTCGGCGCCGTCCTGGACCACGACTCGCGAGCCGACCAGAAGGCGCCGCCCATCCACGAGCCGTGCGCTCCACCGCTCGTTCGCGGTGAGGTCCAGCGCCACGAGCCGGTCCTGCATGAGCACGTAGACGCGCCCATCGGCGATCGCCACGTCACGAGCGGGATCGCCGATGCGACTGAGCGTGCTCGTCGGGTCCGTGTGATGTGGCTGGAAGGTGAAGGTGCCCTCATCCGTCACGACGGCCGCCAGATGGCGGTCGGGATCGACCACCAGATGTAGCCCGGTACCCGGGACCCGAACGACCCCGCGGACCCCGCGCTCGATCCCGACCTCGGTGACCTCGATGTCGACGCCCCCGCCGCTGGTGGTGGCGATGTAGAGCTCGCCGTCCGGGGTCGATGCGAGCACCGCACCCGCCGCGGGCGTGACGAGCGGGAACGGCGCGCCGAGGATGGCTCCGTC
>JBOGXT010000077.1:0-1617 GCA_050694635.1 Thermoleophilaceae bacterium | reverse complement strand
GTGCTTGGGGCTGTGGGCGAAGGTGAACAGCCCGGCCAGCCGCACCCCGCGCTCGTCGAGCAGAGCGAGCGTGGGTCCCATGAGCGCCTTGGCGATGCCCCGGTCCCACAGATCTGGCCGGACGGTCAGTGGGCCGAAGAAGCCGACGCTGCCCCAGTGGGTGACGAAGTTGGAGCCAACGAGCTCGCCGTCGCGCACCGCAGCAAGCGCGGCTTCCGGTTCGGCACGCCATCGGGTGGCGATGTAGTCGGCGTCGCCGCCAAACATCTCGGGCTGCGGCATCCCCAGGAACGTTCCGAAGGCGAGGCGGAAGATCCGGTCGGCCCCCGCCAGGTCGGTCTCGGCGAGGGGGCGAACCGTGACGGTCGCTGATGCGGTCGGGCTCGTGGTCATGAGCAGCCTCCTTCGGAAATCCATCCCACCTGGTGTCGTGGCCGCCTGCTTTACAGCCTGTAAAGATAGTAGGCTACTTGACAGTATGTCAAGTCAGTCGGAGGCGACCCGAACGAGAATCCTCGCGGCTGCCCGTCGCCTGCTGGAGGAGCGGGGCTACCACGGTGTTGGGTTGGAGGAGATTGCTGTCGAGGCGGGTGTTTCCCGCCAGGCGGTGTACCTGCACTTCGGCTCCAAGTCGGGCCTGCTGGTCGGCCTCGTCGAATGGGTCGACCGCGCTCAACGCCTTAGCGACGGCTTAGCACAAGTCTGTTCGGCGAAGAGCGGCGTCGAGGCGCTCGAGCGGGCCATCGATCAGACGGCCGACTACGAGCCCCAGATCCACCGATTGGCGATGGTTCTGGCTGCGGCTCGCAGGACCGACCCGGCGGCGGAGGACGCCTGGCAGAATCGGATGGGCGAACGGCGTCGGATCTTCCGCCGGATTGCTGAGTGGATCCAGTCTGACCGCATGCTCGCCCCCGGCTGGAACGTCGGAGCAGCCGCTGATCTCATGTGGGCCGTGACCGCCCCTTCCACGTACGACGATCTCGTGATCGACCACGGCTGGTCCCCACGCCGGTGGGCTCAACATACGAAAAGATTGCTGATCGACGCGCTAGCGCGCTCGTGACTGAACCCGGAAGGTACTTGTCGGTGAGCTGTCGGGAGCCTTCCGCTGCCTATTCTTTTTGCCCGCTTGTAACCAAGGGTCTTCGCGGAGGCGGACGGGAATCGAACCCGCCCAGCGCGGCTAAGCGCTGCACCGGTTTTGAAGGCAGGTCCGGCGCTCTCGCCGTCTTCAGGCCTGTGACCAGGGGCTTCGCCTTCAGACACCGTCCTCGAACCTGTAAAGACTTGTGAGCCCGATTCGGCTCGAAGACTTGTGCGGCGGTTCAAGAAGACTTGTCCGGCCACCACCCCCTTACGGTCTTGCCCACCATTAGACACCCGTCGCTTTGGACTGCGCACGACCTGCGGACTGACGAGAAGACCATCACGGCCCGGGCAAGGGCCCCGGGTGATAACGACGATCGCCGCAACGCCGACGAATCCGAGGGTGTCCGCGTCCAGCAGCACGGCGCAACTCTATTGGAGGGTTACGTCGAGCGTGGTCTCGTGGCGGTGAAGTTCGCGGTCGATCCAACCACGTCGACCTCGACCTTCTCGAACGACTCCTCCAGG
>JBOGXT010000076.1:0-6091 GCA_050694635.1 Thermoleophilaceae bacterium | reverse complement strand
GCCCGTAGGGCCCGGGGCCGACCGTCACCGGTCCGGCCGCGAACGCGCGGCGCAGGAACGCCGGGCCGAGCGCCAGCGCGCCCGCGCCCGCGAGCCCCATCTTCAGCAGCTCGCGGCGGTTGAGCTGGAAGCTCACGTGGCCCATGCCGCGGCCAACATACCTCGCTCGCGAGGGCCGGATGACGGGTCTTCGAGCGCGGCGAGGCGGCCACGGCCGAGGGCCGAGGGGGCGATATGTTGCGCCGGTGCCCCACGGCGCCTACTCGGAGCAGCAGCTCGACGCGGCGATAGACGCCCTTTCCGAGCCCGACCGCTTCCGCGAGGCGGAGGCGGTCGTCGCGACGGCGGCGCCGAAGCTCCAGGGCGTGCTCGCCGAGGCGCTCGAGGCCGGCGGCTGGTTCGGCGAGACGCACGAGGCCGAGGTGCTCAAGGCGTCCACCGTGCCCGATCCGGATGATCGTCTGACGGCGGTTCGCACCCTGCTCGCGGAGGAGGCGCGGATGGGGATGATGGTCGGCGTCGCGGTGGGCTGGGCGCTCGCCGAGCAGCTCTCACGAAACGACGACGAGGAGGACTGAGATGGGAGAGATGGTCGAGTTCGAGGCGAACGGCGCAACGGCGCGCGGCTACCTTGCCGAGCCCGAGGGCGACGACAAGATCCCGGGGCTCGTCGTGCTCCAGGAGTGGTGGGGACTCGACGACCACATCCGCGACGTCTGCGACCGCTTCGCCGGCGAGGGCTTCCTCGCCCTCGCGCCCGACCTCTTCCACGGCGAGACCACCGACCAGCCCGACGAGGCCCAGCAGAAGATGATGGCGCTGAACATGGACGAGGCCGAGAAGGAGATGCGCGGCGCCGTCAATTTCCTGCTTTCGCACGAGCGCAGTAACGGACAGGTCGGCTCGATCGGCTTCTGCCTCGGTGGCGGGCTCTCGGTTTGGGCTGCGACCGCGAACCCGAAGGTCGGGGCGGTGTCGACCTTCTACTACGTGATGCCGCACGGCAAGCCCGACTTCTCGAAGCTCGAGGGCAAGCCCGTCCAGGGCCACTTCGGGACGGGCGACGACTTCATCTCGGTCGAGGACGCCAAGGCGCTCGAGGCGGAGCTCAACGAGGCCGGCGCCCAGGCCGCGTTCGAGTTCTATGAGGGCGCCGGCCACGCGTTCTTCAACGACAAGGACCGGCTCGGCACCTACCACGAGGAGCACGCGCAGACCGCGTGGAAGCGCACGGTGGACTTCTTCAAGCGCCATCTCGACGGAGGGGACCCGGAGATCGAGAGGGTGCGCTGAGCCGATGGACATCCGCTGGCTCGGCCACGCGACCTTCGAGCTCGTCTCGCGCGAGCACCGCGTGCTCGTCGACCCGTTCCTTGCTCCCGACAACCCTGCCGCGCCGGTCGGCGCCGACGAGCTCGAGCCGACCGACATCCTGCTCACCCACGGCCACTCCGACCACATGTCGCACGTCGTCGACGTGGCGAAGCGAACCGGCGCGCGCTGCGTGGCGCTCGTCGAGCTCGCGAAATGGCTCGGCGAGCAAGGCGTCGAGGACGTCGCCGACCCCAACCTCGGCGGGACCGTGGAGCGCGACTGGGGCTGGGTCAAGCTCGTCCCCGCCTTCCATACCAACACGCTGCCCGACGGCACCGTCGTCGGCCTCGCCGCCGGGCTCGTCATCTACCTCGACGGCACGACGATCTACCACCTCGGCGACACGGCGCTGTTCGGCGACCTCGAGCTGATCGCCGAGCGCACCCCGGTCAACGTCGCGCTCGTCCCGATCGGCGGCCACTACACGATGGACCAGGACGACGCAGTGACCGCCGCCGAGCTACTCGACGCCGACGTCGTGATCCCGATGCACTACGACACCTTCCCGCCGATCGAGGCCGACCCGGAGCGCTTCAAGTCCGACGTCGAGGCCAGCCCGCGCACGAGCAGCGAGGTCGTGATCCTCAAACCGGGCGACACGCACACGGTCTGAGCGCCGGTCCTCGCGCGGCCCTGTGCGCCCACGCGCACGCGTCGACGCGCGCGTCGATAATCGTCCCCTGGACTGCTAGCCGTTGCTACCCGCGCGCTAGCGCCTGCTAGCACCCTCTGACCTGGGTACCCATGGGTACCCGATCCGGTACCCATCGGTACCAAGGGCCTTGAAGAGGCCGGGCCGGTGGGCCAGGATGAGCCATCCCACCGCCCGACCCTGATCACGCCCTTCGCATGGCTGCGCTAACGCGGGCACGCGAGTTAGCTCTCGCGTACAACGACATCGTTCCGATTAGTGCGCTGCGCGAAGGGTTCCTTCACGATGGGCAGCGCGTCAGCTTTGGCTCCTTCATGAAAGGGATCCATCGTGCGAAGGAGCAGCGCGGGCCGGCAGCTCTGACGATCCTGACGGTGGCACCGCGGCTTGGTCACCCTGCTCCTTATGAGGACGTCGTGGATCCCGTCGAGTGGACGATCCTCTACCACTACCGCGCTGGCGATCCTGAGCAGGCCGACAATCGTGCGCTGCGCGCCGCGCGAGAGTTACAGGCCCCGCTGATCTATTTCCTAGGGATCGATCCGGGCCAGTATCAGGTAATTGCGCCCGCCTTCGTGATCGATGACGACCCGGTTTCGAAGACGGTCATGCTGAATGTTGGTCTGCCGTATCAGGACACCCAGGGCGAAGGGATCAGGTCTCCTGAAGGTGCCCGGCGAGAACAATTCGCGATGGTGGTCCGACGCCTGAATCAAGCCCGATTCAGGCGGAATGTTCTCCGGGCTTATCGCGAGCGGTGCGCGGTTTGCACATTGCGGGAGCCCCAGCTCGTACAGGCAGCCCACATCGTCCGCTTTTCTGAGCCCGATGCGGTGGATGCCGTCGTAAACGGGATTGCGCTTTGCGCGATACACCACCTCGCGTACGACCGAAATCTCCTCGGGATCGATCCTGGCGGGCTAGTCCACATCGGTGCGCGACTGCTTGAGGAAAAGGATGGACCGATGCTCCAGGCCGGCCTCCAGGGATTTCACGGCGCGGTCATCATGCAGCCGCCGGAACCGCACCACCGACCTGAGCCCGACCGCCTTGCCGCCCGTTTTA
Organism: Thermoleophilaceae bacterium; assembly: GCA_050694635.1. Taxonomy (GTDB): domain Bacteria; phylum Actinomycetota; class Thermoleophilia; order Solirubrobacterales; family Thermoleophilaceae; genus JACVRW01. The sequence continues at coordinate 3,000 of JBOGXT010000076.1, read as the reverse complement.
AGGAGTTTGAGGCCGCGGCCTAGGTGTTGTTCCTCACCACGTTGTTCATCCGGGCCTCCTTGGAGGCTGGGGGTGTCTGAGAAACCCCAGTCCCAAGGAGGACACCGAATGAAGCTCCACGCTAACGCCCGCACCTGTCCGAACTCCCGCAGGCTGCTCGTCAAGCGCATCGAAGAGCAGGCCTGGTCGCTGGCGGCGGCGGCCGAGGCCGCCGGCGTCAGCGAGCGCACCGCTCGCAAGTGGGTGGCGCGCTGGCGCACGGAAGGCCAGCGGGGCCTTGCCGACCGCTCCTCCGCCCCGCGGCGCAGTCCGGCCCGGATCCCGGCCGATCGCGTCGCGGCGATCGAGGCCCTACGGCGCCTGCGGATGACCGCGGCCGAGATCGCCGAGTGCCTTTCGATGGCGCTCTCGACGGTCTCGCGTTGGCTGCGCAAGATCGGCCTCGGCAAGCTCTCGCGCCTCGAGCCGCCCGAGCCCGCCAACCGCTATCAGCGACGTCGAGCCGGAGAGCTCGTCCACGTTGACGTCAAGAAGCTGGGGCGAATCAAGGTCCCCGGCCACCGCGTGACCGGAAACCGCCGCCAGCGCGCGCCCCGCACGCGGGTCGGAAACGAGGGGCGCAAGCGCGGCACCGCCGGCTGGGAGTTCGTCCACGTCTGCGTCGACGACGCTACCCGCCTGGCCTACGCCGAGGTCTTGCCCGACGAGCGCGGGTCCACGGCGGGGGGCTTCCTGCGCCGTGCGGTCAACTGGTTCGGATCGCTGGGGATCACGGTCGAGCGCGTGATGAGCGACAACGGCTCCTGCTATCGCTCCGCGGTCCATGCGGCGGCCTGCCGCGAGCTGGGGATGCGCCATCTCCTTACCCAGCCCTACCGGCCGCGCACCAATGGCAAGGCCGAGCGATTCATCCGCACGCTTCAAGACCGCTGGGCCTACGGCGCCGTCTACGGCGACTCTGCGGAGCGCACCGCAGCCCTTTCGGGCTGGCTTTCCCATTACAACTTCAAACGACGGCATGGATCCCTCGGCCACAAGCCGCCCGCCGCTCGGCTCGCCGAGCTGGAACAACGTCATGGGTAGCTACAGCTAGGCGACCGAGTGCGCCGCCGCGATTGCGCTCTTCGCGGCGGCGAGCTCGAGCTCGTAGTACTGGTAGGTGATCGAGTCGCGGCCCCACCGCGGGCCGGTCTCCTCGCGCACGACCTCGAAGCCGTGGGCGCGGTAGAGGTGGGCCGCGGCGCGTAGCTCGCTGAACGTCTCGAGGCGCACGCGCTCGAAACCGACGGCGCGCGCCTTCTCGAGCAGCTCCGAGACCAGCTTGCCCCCCAGCCCGCGCCCGCGCAGCGCCCGGTCGAGCACGAACCAGCGCAGCGCGCCGACATCCTGGTCCTCGTCCGTCAGGGCCAGGGAGCCGGCGAGATCTCCGTCGCGCTCCACGATCCAGATGCCGTCGCGCTCGCCGCGGGGCCAGCCTCGCATCGCCGCCCGGGTCACGCTCGCCGCGACCATCGCCTCGAAGCTCTCGTCGACGCCGTACTCGCGCGCGTAGGTTCGCCCGTGGTGCTGGATGATCGCGCCGTAGTCGCCCGGGCGAAGCTCGCGCCGGATCTGCACCCCGGCGATCACGTCGCCGCCAGCCTGGCCAGGGGCCGCACCGACGGCGAGCGCCGGCCGAGATCGCCGGTCCGCGCGCCGGCATGACAGCGCAGCAGCTCGACGAGCTCCACGGTTTGCCGGAAGGGATCCGCGACGACCTCTCCGGTAGCAAGCGAGAGCGCGGCATCGACCCGGCCTTCCCGCACCGCGATCAGATGGGGTCCGGGAGGGAGGCGGCGCGAGTCGAGCTCGGCGAGGCGGCGCAGGGCGGGGTCATCGGACGGCGCGGCGAGCCGCAGCGCCACCGGGCTTCGCCACTCGAGCGGGTCGGTGTGGTCGGGCCGCCCGTCCTGACCTCCGCTCCTCATGGCCCCGAAGTGTGGTCGTGATCGCCGATCAATGCAAGATGTTGTTGTCACCGAATCAATCGTGATTTACGATTGATCGCCGGGTGGAATTGCGGCAGCTCAGATACGTCGAGGCGGTGGCGCGGCATCGCCATTTCACGCGCGCGGCCGAGGAGCTGCACGTCGCCCAGTCCGCGCTCTCGCATCAGATCCGCCGCCTCGAGGCGGAGCTGGGAACGGAGCTCTTCGAGCGCACGAGCCGCAGAGTCGCGACCACCGAGGCGGGCGAGGCCGTCGCCGCCCGGGCGCGGAGGATCCTCGCCGACGTCGAGGGGGTGCAGGGCGAGGTCGAGGAGCTCGAGGGATTGATCCGGGGACGGATCTCGGTCGGCGCCCTGCTCCCCGCGGGAGAGATCGACGTCCCGCTGCTGTTGACGAAGTTCAGCCGTGCGCATCCGGGCGTCGAGGTTGGGCTGCGCGAGGGAACGCTGGGCGACATGCTGCGCCATCTCGCCGCCGACGAGGTAGACGCGGCGTTCGCCCTGCTCGCCGGCGATCTCCCGGATGGCGTCAGGGCCGAGCGCCTGAGCGAGGACGAGGTGGTGGCGGCGTTCGCGCCCGGGGAGGCGCCGCGGAAAGGGCGGGTGACGGCATCAGACCTGTCCAAGTACGCGCTCGTCACGCCGCGGTCGGACTCGGCGGTGAGCAGGTCGCTGCGTGACTTCTTTGCCGCCGCGGAGCTCCCGCTCCAGATCGCGCTCGAGAGCGGCGACCCCTTCCTGCTGCGCTGCCTCGTCTCGGGCGGCTTCGGGGCGGCGATCGTCCCCGGCTCGCTGACGCGCCGCGAGGGCCCGCCGATCGAGCTTCGCGGCCTGCGCCCCGCGATCCGGCTGCCGGTGACGGTGCTGTGGCGCGAGCAACGCCACATGGCGCCCGCGGCGCGAGCGTTCATCGAGTTCGTGCGCGGCGAGGCCGCCTAAGCCCGGCCCGCCTCCAGCAGGCGGCGCAGGAAGCGGCGGGTCTCGGGCTCGCGCGGCTGGGTCAGGACCTGCTC
>JBOGXT010000075.1:0-4797 GCA_050694635.1 Thermoleophilaceae bacterium | reverse complement strand
GGACGGCGAGGTGCTGCGCTCGTGAGCCTCGCGTTCCTCAGCCCGTCGGCCACCGCCCTGTCGCGCAGCCCGATGGAGCGCCAGGCGCTCGCGGCGGGCGCCCGGTTCGAGCAGCGCGACGGGTGGAACGTGGCCGTCGGGTTCGACGGCCTCGAGGCCGAGCGCGCGCGGGCACGCACGGCGGTCGGCGTCGCGGACCTCTCGCACCTCGGCAAGGTCGAGCTGCAGGGCGCGCACCTGCCGGAACTCGAGCTCGGCCGAGCCACCTGGGCGGACGGGGCGTGGTGGTGTCCGTTCGCCTCCCGGCGGGCACTCGCGCTGTGCGAGCCGGGGGAGCTGCCCGCGCTGCGCGAGCGGCTCGGCGACGCCGCCGCCGAGCACGACGGGCCGGCCAGCGTGGTCGACGTGACCACCGCCTTTGCCGCCCTGGCAATCGAGGGGCCCATGGCGCGCGAGCTGTTCGCGCGCTTCACGGCACTCGACCTGCGCGACGCCGTCACCCCGGTGCGCGGCTTCCGGCCCGGCTCCGTCGCCCGCACGCCGGGCGCAGTGCTGCGGCAGTCCGAGGAGCGCTGGCTGATGCTGTTCGGCGCCGCCCTCGGCCAGTACATGTGGACCGTGGTGGCGGACGCGGCCGAGGCCCTCGGCGGCGGCCCAATCGGCGTGGATGCGCTCGCGCCGGTGGCGCAGGAGGTCGCGCCGCGTGCTTGACCTGTTTCGCACCCGCCGCATGTGGCGCCGCCGCGCCGAGCTGAAGGACTCGTACGAGGTGGTGATCGTCGGCGGTGGCTCTCACGGGCTCGCCGCCGCCTACTACCTGGCGCGCGACCACGGCATCGAGAACGTGGCGATCCTCGAGAAGAGCTACATCGGCTCCGGCGCCGCCGGCCGCAACACCACGATCCTGCGCGCCAACTACAAGACCGAGGAGGGCGCGCGCTTCTACGACGCCGCCCTCAAGCTCTACGAGGGGCTCGGCGCGGAGCTGAACTTCAACCTGCTCTTCTCGCAGAACGGCCACCTCACGCTCGCCCACTCCGACCGGGCCATGTTCGTGATGGCAAACCGGGCCGAGGTCAACCGCCTCAACGGGATCGACTCGCGCCTGATCTACCCGGACGAGATCAAGAAGCTCGCGCCGGCGCTGCAGGTGGACAACCCGGACGCCGTCTATCCGATCATGGGCGCGCTCTACCACCCGCCCGGGGGCGTGATCCGCCACGACGCCGTCGTGTGGGGGCTCGCGCGCGGCGCCGACCAGCGCGGCGCCGAGATCCACCCCTACACCGAGGTCACCGGCATCGAACGCTCGGGCGGCCGCGTCGACGCCGTGGTCACGAACCGCGGTCGCATCAAGGCCGGCACGGTGCTCAACTGCACCGCCGGCTGGAGCTCGCTGATCTCGGACATGGCGGGCGTTCAGCTGCCGATCACGACGCACATCCTCCAGGCCTGCGTGACCGAGGCGCTCAAGCCGCTGCTCGACGTCGTGATCGTCTCGTCTCAGATGCACGTCTACATCTCGCAGACGGACCGCGGCGAGTTCCTGATGGGCGCCGAGATCGAGCCCTGGACCACGTACCGGATGCAGGGCACGCTCAACTTCATGCAGGAGGTCTCGCGGCACACGCTCGAGCTGTTCCCGCAGCTCGAGCGCGCGCGCATCCTGCGCAGCTGGGCCGGGCTCTGCGACCTGTCTCCCGACTACAGCCCGATCCTCGGCAAGACCGAGGTCGACAACTTCCACGTCAGCTCCGGCTGGGGCACGTACGGCTTCAAGGCCGCGCCGATCGTCGGCAAGACGCTCGCCGAGCTGACCGCTACCGGCCGCACCCCCGAGCTGATCGAGCCGTTCGCCCTCGAGCGCTTCTACGAGGACCGCCTCGTGTCGGAGCTGGCCGCCGCGGCGGTGAGCCACTGATATATCAGCGATGTATCGTCCCCTTGCCGGTGCTGACGAAGAGGAGAGCAGATGAAGAGCAGCCTTGAGATCGCCCAGGAGGCCGAGCTCCTCCCGATCGAGACGATCGCCGAGCGGACCGGGCTCACGCCGGACGAGTTCGAGCCCTACGGGCGCCACAAGGCGAAGGTGTCGCTCGGCGTGCTCGACCGGCTGGGCGACGCGCCGGACGCCAAGATCGTCTGCGTGGCGGGCGTCACGCCGACCAGGGCGGGCGAGGGGAAGACGACCACGGCCGTCTCGCTCACCCAGGGCCTCGGCGCGATCGGCAAGGACCCGCTGCTCTGCCTGCGCGAGCCCTCGCTCGGCCCGGTGTTCGGCATCAAGGGCGGCGCCGCCGGCGGTGGGCTCGCCCAGGTGGTGCCGATGGAGGACCTGAACCTCCATTTCACGGGCGACATCCACGCGGTGGGCGCCGCCAACAACCTGCTCGCGGCGCTGATGGACGCCTCGATCCTGCACGGCAACCCGCACAAGATCGACGCGCTGCGCGTGGGCTGGAAGCGGGCGCTCGACATGAACGACCGCGCGCTGCGGGCGATCACGCTCGGCCAGGGCGGGCGCGCGAACGGCTACCCGCGCGAGTCCGGCTTCGACATCACGGCGGCCTCCGAGGTGATGGCGATCCTGGCCGTGTCGCGCGACCTGCACGACCTGCGCCGGCGCCTCGGGGCGATCACCGTGGCCCACTCGTACGACGGCGGCAAGCCGGTGACCGCCGAGGACCTCGGCGCGGCGGGCGCGATGACGGTGCTGCTGAAGGACGCGCTGAAGCCGAACCTGATCCAGACGCTCGAGGGCCAGCCGTGCCTGATGCACGCGGGCCCGTTCGCGAACATCGCGCACGGCAACTCGTCGCTGGTGGCGGACCTGATCGGCCAGAAGCTCGGCGACTACGTGATCACCGAGTCGGGCTTCGGGTCGGACATGGGAATGGAGAAGTTCTTCGACATCGTCTGCCGGAAGGGCGGGATCTCCCCTTCGGCCGTCGTGCTCGTCGCCACCGTCCGAGCCCTGAAGCATCACGGCGGGATCGAGGACGACCCGCGGGTGGACCCGTCCTCGGCGCTCGGCGCCGTCGAGGAGGGCGCGGCGAACCTGCGCCGGCACCTCGCGATCGTGAAGACGTTCGGCCTGCCGTGCGTGGTGGCGGTGAACCGCCGGCCGGGGGACACCGACGAGGAGGTCGAGCTGGTGAAGCGGCTCGCCCTGGAGGGCGGCGCGTTCGGGGCCGAGGTCAACCAGGGCTTCGAACGCGGCGGCCCCGGCGCGGCGGCGCTGGCGGAGGCCGTGGCGGACGCGTGCGAGCAGCCGAACGAGTTCGGGCTGATCTACGAGGACAACGACTCGATCGAGGCGAAGATCGAGAAGGTGGCGAAGAAGGTGTACGGGGCCTCCGGCGTGGTCTTCTACCTGGACGCGCAGCGGCGAATCCGCCAGTACCACGAGGACGGCCTCGACACGCTGCCGATCTGCATGGCGAAGACGCATCTCTCCCTGTCCGCCGACCCCGCCCTGCTGAACGCCCCGGAGGACTTCGAGCTGCCGGTCCGCGACATCCGCGCCTACACCGGCGCCGGCTGGCTGGTCCCGCTCTGCGGCGACATCCAGCAGATGCCCGGCCTCGGAAAGGCCCCGGCGGCGCTGAACGTGGACATCGACGGCGAGGGCCGCACGGTCGGCCTCTTCTGAGTCGACTGTCCTGCCCTACTGGTCCTATAGACCACCTATGCAGGACAGTCGGCGGGGATGGACGTTCATCGGCGCCATGGGAAGCCCTCGGCGCCCGAATGGCTCGCCAGCACCAGCGCCAGCGTCCCCAGCAGCTCGGCCCTCGGTCCCAGCACGCCGGGCACGATCTCGAGGCCGCGGGCCGTTGCCGGTATCGCGTGCCGGTGGACCTGCTCGCGCAACGGGTCCAGCAGCACCTCGCCCACCGCGCTCAGCTCGCCGCCGACCACGATCAGCTCGGGGTTGAGCAGGTCGCATAGCGTCGCCACCGCGGTCCCGATGTGGCGGCCCGCGTCGGCGAGCACTCGGCGCGCGCCCGAGTCGCCGCCGGCCGCGGCCGCGAGCAGCTGCTGAGTCGTCAGCTCGGCCCCGTGCGTGCCACGCAGCAGCTCCACCAGCGCGGCGGCGCCGGCCAGCGTCTCCAGGCAGCCGCGCTTCCCGCAGCGGCAGACCGGACCCTGCTCCTGGATGATCGTGTGGCCGATCTCGCCGGCCATCCCGCCGGCCCCGTGGAACAGGCGGCCGTCGACGATCAGCCCGGCGCCGATCCCGGTCGACACCTTGAGGTAGGCCGCGTTCCGGCGGCCGGCAGCGGCGCCCCAGTGGAGCTCGGCGAGGGCGCCCAGGTTCGCGTCGTTGTCCACGTAGACGGGCAGGTCCAGGCGAGAGCCGAATGCCTCGGCCGCCCGCACCCCCACCCACCCGGGGAGGATCGACGATGACCCGACGCGCCCCGAGCGCATGTCGATCGGGCCGGGTAGGCCGAGTCCGACCCCGATCACCTCGGAGCGCGGGATGCCCGCCTCGCCGAGCACCTCCTCGACGAGCTCCGACGCGGTGTCGAGACCCGCCTCGGCCGGATCGTCGGTCTGCATCGGCCGCTCGGCCTCGGCGAGGATCGTGTGGCTGAGGTCGGCGGCCGCCACTCGCAGGTGACGCTTCCCGAAGTCGATCCCGACCGCCGCCCCGGCCGAGCGGCTGAACGAGAGCAGCCGCGGCGGCCGGCCCCCCTGGGGGGACGCGCCGGCGCCGTCCTCCCGCTCGACGAGCATCCCCTCCCGTTGGAGGTCGCCCACGATGCTCGCGACGGTCGTGCGCGACAGGCC
>JBOGXT010000074.1:0-2104 GCA_050694635.1 Thermoleophilaceae bacterium | reverse complement strand
GGTGGTCACGTCGATCCCCGCCCGGTTCGTCAGGAAGTATCCGAGCTGGGTGGAGAACTCGAACGAGAAGTAGATGTCGCCCATCGGCGCGAGCTTCGCGTGCGGCGCGCCGCCGATGACGGCGCCCGGATAGGTACCGCCGCCGTCGCAGGGCTCGGCGCCGGGCGCGTCCGCGAGATCGGAGAAGCACGGCGCGAGACCATTGATGACGCCCTGGCCGACCACGTTCCCCGCGGTCAGGGTGCCGTGGCTGCCGATGGCGGGGTCGAAGTCGCCGTTCCAGGCGAGGATCTCGCCAGGCTCCGGGACGATCTCGACGCCGAACGCGTCGAGACCTCCGGGGACCGGCGTCTCGCCGTCAGAGACGTAGTAGAGGAGCCCGCCAGAGAGATCGGTGTATCCGTCACCGTTCATGTCGCGGTAGGAGACCGGTGACTTCCGGTTCACGGGCTTCTCGTCCGCGAATGAGAAGTCGTGGTCGAGGTCGACGTAGACCTCGTCGTAGCGATTCGCCCGATTCGAGGGAACGACGAGGAATGCGGGCCGCTCACCGTAGATGAGGAGCGTCCAGTCGTCGGGATGGCTCCCCATCCGGACTCTGTTGCCCCGCACCCAACTGCGCGGGAAGGTGTAGGTGTGCTCGACCGTTCCGTCCGGCGCGTCGAAGTTCCGCGACGGGCCCGTGCGCGTCGCGAACGTCACCTCTGCGAGGCCGCGGCGGACGCGCTCGATCCGCTTCTCCTCGGTCCGGGCGTACCAGCTGAGGCCCTGGTCGATGAAGTCGGGGGCGACGAGCCAGAGGAGCGTCCCGTAAGGGTCGTAGGCCTCCGGCCAGCCGTTCTCTCCCGTCTTCCAGGTGCCGATCAGGTCGGGGTGGCCCCAGTCGGTGCCGCCGTCGAGGACGGAGCCGACGCTGCCCTTGCCCGTGTAGCCCTCGCGCCAGGCCTCGGCGAAGTCGTGCGTCTTCGCGTCGAGGATGCCGAGCTTCTTCAGGTCCTCGAAGTTCGACTTCGCGAGCTTCCCGGACTGGCCGTGGCCCACCTCCTTGGCCTTCTTCTTCTCGATCGCATCCCGCATTTCCGCGACGTCGGGTAGCTGTCCGACCTCGGGATCGGGGATTCCGAGCGGCTTGCCTGTCCGGCGGAGCTCGATCGGGCCCACCGAGACGACGCCCTTCGTGGTCGCGAGCTTGCCGAGCTCCTGGACGCGGATCCTGCCGACGACGATCGACGCAGCGCCGGCGCGGGCGACGTGTGCCCCGTCGAGGAGACGCTTCGTGGGCGCCGGGTTGCCCCGCACGGTGACGAAGACGGGAATCCGCGCCGTCGAACCCGCCTCGACCTTCTGCTGAAGCTTCGGATGGAGCCGCTCCTTGGCGGCGTTCGACTTCGTATGGACGTCGACCGGCTTCTTGCCGGCCTTCCCGGGAGCGCCCGGAGCGGCTGCCGGCAGCAGCAAGAGCGCAGAGAGAAGGGCGGCCGCGAGAAGACGGCGGCTCGAGAGACGGCGTATGCGCATGGACACTCCCGTGTCGATTCCCCTGGCAGGGAGCCACGCCCGGGCGAGCTCCCTGGCAACGTGGGTACTAATTCACGTGGGGGCCACTCTGTCAAGCGGCCCGCGATGTATCTAGCCGTGCGGCCGCGCCATCGCCCGGTAGTCGAGCGCCTCGTCGAGGACGTCTTCCTCGACGCCCGCCTCGCGGGCGACCTCGCGCAGGGGCCGGCCCGAGCGCGCGGCCTCCTGCACGATCTCGGTTGCCCGGTCGTAGCCGATGTAGGGGTTGAGCGCGGTGGCCGCCGAGAGCGTCAACTCGGCGTAGCGCTCGCACGTCTCCCGGTTCGCCTCGATCCCGTCGACGCACCTCTCCGCAAAGAGCCGCGAGGCGCTCGCCAAAAACCGGACGGAGCCCAGGATGTTGCGGGCCATCAGCGGGACGAAGACGTTGAGCTCGAAGTGGCCCTGCAGCCCGCCGACGGTGATCGCGGCATCGTTTCCGACCACCTGCGCGGCCACCTGGGTCACGACCTCGGGGAGGACCGGGTTCACCTTGCCCGGCATCATCGAGCTGCCCTTCTGGAGCTCGGGGAGGGCGATCTCAGCG
>JBOGXT010000073.1:0-4368 GCA_050694635.1 Thermoleophilaceae bacterium | reverse complement strand
CGTCTGTACCTCAACGCGTACGTGCCGCAGCTCCAGCGTCCGCCGCTCGTGCGCCGCTTCCTCGAGCGCGCGAGCACGCCCATCGCCTCGCCCGCGCTCTTCGAGCAGCGCACCAAACGGTTCGTCGCCGAGCTGCGGGCGTACGCGAGCGCGCACGGCGCGCAGTGGCTCGCGCTCGAGCACGGCCAGCGCAAGGAGGAGCAGTGGCGGCCGCTCTGCCTGCGGGCTGAAGCCGCGGGACGGAGCGGACTGGTCGCGGTGGAAGCGAGGCGTGGGTCGTTGGTTCGCTGGTTACAGGAGGACTGCGATCGGTCATTCCGGGGCGAATCCGATCACCCAGTCCGGAGTTTTCGTAATTCCGCTCGTCGGAGCCGTCGGCACGACGGCGACGAGGGTCAGCGTCGACCCTTCCTCACCTCCTTGTCGTTGATGTGCCGCAGTCTGTCACGCTCGCCGAGTGTTGTGGGTCGAGGCCGCTCATTCACGGGCGTCCTGGGCCGTCGTAGCGCGTCGCTTTCCAGCCCGACCAGCGGTCTGGGGCCGATCGGGACCGTTCGTCCCCTTCGCGCCGGTATCGACCGCGACCGCGCCGGGCTTCTGCGGACGTCGTAGCGAGTCGCCGCGCAGCTCGAGGCGATGCGCGTTGTGCACGAGGCGGTCGAGGATGGCGTCGGCGATGGTCGCCTCACCCAGGGATCCGTGCCACTGCGCGACCGGGAGCTGGCTGGTCACGATGGTCGAACGGCGCTGCGCGCGGTCCTCGATGACCTCGAGCAGATCGGATCCCTGTGCTGGCGTGAGCGGCTGCAGTGCGAGATCGTCGATGCAGAGGACGTCGACGCGGGCCCACGCCGCGAGCAGCTTGGGCAGCCGTCCGTCGGCGCGCGCGATGGCGAGATCCGTGAGCATCCGCGGCGCGCGCTGGTAGAGCGCGGTGTGTCCGCGGCGCAGCGCCGCGTACGCGAGGGCGCAGGCGAGGTACGTCTTGCCGACGCCGGTCGGGCCGACGATGAGCACGTTCTGGTGCACGCGGACCCACTGCGCCTCGGCCAGCGACATCATCTGCGCGCGGTCGAGCCCGCGCGGGTGATGGAGGTCGAGGTCCTCGACCGTGGCCGAGGTCCGCAGCCTGGCCGCTTTTAGGTTGCGCGCGAGACGGCGGTCCTCGCGGTCCAGCGTCTCGCGGTCGACGAGCAAGCCGAGGCGGTCCTCGAAGGCCAGCGTGGCGTAGTCGGCGCGCTCGAGCTGCTCTTTGAGCGCGGCGGCCATACCGGTGAGGCTCAGGGCGACGAGCTTGTCCAAGGTCGGGTTGATGAGCACGGGGATCCTCTCCTTCAGCTGTAGTAGGCGGGGCCGCGGACGTTGGCGTGCTCGCGCGGGATGAGCTGGGGCGGCGCGTCGGGCAGCGGCTGGGAGTCGAGCCCGTTCTTGAGGATCGATTCGACGGAGCGGTAGCTGAGCGCTGAGATGGCGAGGGCGCGCGTGCAGGCCGCCTCGAGCCGCTCGTCGCCGTAGTGCTTTCCGAGGCGCATGATCCCGAGGCAGGAGCGGTAGCCCTGCTCGGGGTGCGGTCGCGACCCCATCACCGCGGTGATGAGCGACGCGGTCTTAGGCCCGGTCCCTTCGGCCCAGCGCACGATGCGACCCGGCGTCCACTCGAGGTGCCGGCGGTGCGCCTCGGGCATGTGCTCGCTCGTCGTGGTGAAGCCGCCGCGCTTCCAGCTGCGGAGGTGGCTGGCGACGCGGCGGCCCTTGCGGAAGATCTCGACGGTCGTCGCCGAGAGGCGGACCTCGACGACCTCGCGCGCGAACTGGTGGGGGACGCTGTAGTAGTGGTGGTCGACCTCGACGTGGTAGTCGAGGTTCACCGTGGCGGTCTTCCAGACCGCGAACTGGTAGCGGGCCTGGGGCAAGGGCCGCAGCGCTGGGCGGTCGAGCTCCTCGAACAGCTTCGACCGTGAGCCCGCGAGCTTCTTGAACGGTCGTTCGTTGAGCCAGACCAGGAGCTCTTTGATCGCGGCGTTGAGCTCGGCCAGCGAGAAGAAGCGCCGCTTGCGCAGCCGCGCCAGGATCCAGCGCTGCACGACCTGCACGCCGGCCTCGACCTTGGCCTTGTCGCGCGGCTTGTACGGGCGGGCGGGGATGACAGCGACGCCGTAGTGCGCGGCCATCTCGGTGTACGTCGCATTGAGGATGGGCTCGTAGCGGTGGGCCTTGGTGACGCCGGTGCGCGGGTTGTCAGGCACGACGATGCGCGTCGTACCGCCCCAGGCCTCGAAGCCATGGATGTGCCCGCTGATCCAGTGCTCGAGCTCCTGCGAGGGGAAGGCCTCGGCGTACGTGTGGTTCGAGGCGCCCAGCACGGCGACGAAGACCTGGGCCTCGAGCGTGATCTCGCCGGTCCCGGGATCGATGATTGGCACGGTCTGACCGGCCCAGTCGACGAAGCACTTCTCGCCGGCCTTGTGCTCCTGGCGCATGACGACGTCGAGCCGTGCGCGCCAAGCGTGGTAGTGGCGGCAGAACTGCGTGTACTGGTACCCCTCGGGGTGCTGCTCCTTGTACTCGAGGTGCAGCAGCGCCAGCGTCACGTTCTTCTTGCTGCGCATCTCGCGGTCGATCTCGGCCCAGTCGGGGAGCGGCCGCGACGTCGCGGCCGGGATCGCCGCTCGCGTGAACAGGCGCGCCTCGAGCGCGGCGTCGTCGAGGCCCTCCGGCAGCGGCCAGCTGATGCCGGCCTTCGCGGCCCTCGCGAGGTGGCCGTGCAGCGTCGTGTACGGCAGAGCCGTCGCCGCGCTGACCTCGCGAAGGCTCAGACCCTCGCCGAGACGGAGTCGCAGGACCTCCTTGATCTTGCGCATGGCCGATCGGGGTCGCGCCACTGGCATCCCTCCTCAGTTGTCTGAGGGCACGATGCCGTGGCCGCCTTCCCGTCACGCCGCCGCGGTCGCGGGCTCCGTTAGAGGGCTACGAAAACTCCGAAATGCCCGATCGGATTCGCCCGAAACGGGTGATCGGATCGGAGCGAAACGGGTGATCGGATTGCCCCGAAATCCGCAAAGAGCCTCTTCGGAGGGAGCAAGAGCGCGGGCCGCAACATCACGTGGATCGAGCTACAACCAGAAGGTGTGTAAAAGACGGAGGCGACTACCCTTCCCATTCGACCAAGAAAGCAGTCCTCGGGTTAGCGCCCGAGGGGGAAGAGGAGTCGCCCCGTGTCCCGCAACGATACTTCCACGCCGACCCCCGGGTTGAGCTGGGAGTCGATCGAGCTGTTCGCGCGCGGCAAAGTCCAGGAGTTCTTGCAGCACATCCTCGAGGAGGAGGTCACCGCGCTGCTCGGCCGTGAGCGCTCGGAGCGCCGCAGCTCGGTCGACGCCGTTCCCGGGTACCGCAACGGACACGGCAAGCCGCGCCGCCTGGCGATGCAGGGCGGCACGATCACGCTGCGGCCGCGGCTGCGCGGCCTCGAGGAGCGCTTCGCGAGCAAGATCCTCCCGCTCTTCGCCCGCCGGACCAAGGAGCTGGGAGCGCTCCTGCCCGAGCTGTACCTGCATGGCCTGTCGCTCGGCGACTTCGAGCTCGCCCTCCGCGGACTCCTCGGTGCGGGCGCGCCGCTCTCGGCCTCGTCCATCGCCCGGCTCAAGGCCACCTGGCAGATCGAGTTCGACGCCTGGAAAGAGCGCGACCTTTCCGACCGCGAGCTGGTGTACGTCTGGGCCGACGGGGTGTACGTGAAGGCCGGCCTGGAGAAGGAGAAAGCCTGCCTGCTGGTGGTCATCGGCGCCTTCCGCGACGGCCATAAGGAGCTGCTCGCGCTTGCCTCCGGGTATCGCGAGTCGACCGAGTCCTGGCTCGCGGTGCTGCGCGACCTCAAAGCCCGCGGTCTGGGCGCTCCCGTGCTCGCCACGGCCGACGGCGCGATGGCCTTCTGGGCCGCGGCCGCGATGGTCTGGCCCGAGACAGCGGTCCAACGGTGCTGGAACCACGCCATAGTGAATTGTCTCGACAAGCTGCCGAAGTCGCAGCAGCGCGCGGCCCAGCTGCTCCTTTGCGCGATGCCCTATGCGTCCACGCGGGCCGAGTCCGCGCGGCTGCGCGACGGGTTCGCTCGCCGCTACGCGAACTATCCCGAGGCGGTCGCGATCCTCGAGAAGGACTGGCAGACCCTCACCACCTTCTACGACTTCCCGGCCGAGCACTGGAAACACCTGCGCACCTCCAACGTGGTGGAGAGCCCGTTCGCCGCGCTGCGCCTGCGGACCGGCGCGGCGAGGCGCTTCAAGGTCGTCGCGAACGCGACGATGCTTATCTGGCGCGTGCTATTGGTGGTCGAGCGGCGCTTCCGCAAACTGGACGCGCCACACT
>JBOGXT010000072.1:0-5770 GCA_050694635.1 Thermoleophilaceae bacterium | reverse complement strand
CCTCCGGGTCGAGCAGGGCGCGCAGCGGGCGGCCCGGGTCGGGCGAGAAGTCGAGCGGCCGCATCGCCTCGTCGGGCTTGCCGCCGGTCACGGCCATCGTCCCGCCCGCCGGCACGTGCGCGCCGAGCCGCTCGAGCTCGTCACCTGCGTCCAGCGCGTCGAGGAGCTGCAGCACGTATCGGAATTCGATCGCGTCCCGGGGGCCGTTGAGCGCCGCGATCTCCTCCGTCGCCCAGTCGGTGGCGCGTTGGAGCCACGGGTGTGCCGCCACCGCCGTGTCGTGGCGCGCGACCCTGTGCGCGATCCCCAGCACCACCGCGGTCATGTGCAGCGAGGGCGACGCTGTGTCGGCGGACTCCCACACCGGCGCCGACCCCGCGCTCGCGCCCCCGGGGAGCGCGAACGGCACCGCTCCGCCGGGCAGCGCGACGGCGTCGAGCCAGTCGAGAAGCCCCACCGCCAGCGGGCTCGTCACCGGCGCCACCTCCTCGAACACCTCGAAGGCGTGCAGCGCCGCCACAGGCTGGCTGGCCGGCGCCCGCGAATCGGGCTCCAACGCCCACCCGAACCCGCCGTCGGCGTTCCGGTAGCCGGCGAGCACGGCCAGCGCGGCTTCGGGGTCGCCGGCTCCGACGGCCAGCTCCGCGCGCCGGCGATCGAGCAGTCGCGCGTGTGAGGTCATGAAGTCGAGGATCCGGTCGAGGTCGAGCATGACGTTGCTCCCGTCGGTCTACGCGTGGCGGTAGGTCAGGATCGCGATGCCGTTCCTCAGAGCCCTGGTGTAGGTGGAGTTGATGATCTTGCGCATTGCGGTTCTTCTTCGATGTGGCTCGCAGGCGTCATGACGGCGTGTCCCGGACCTCGAGCAACAGCTCCGCCGTCAGCGGCGCGTCGCGGGAGCTACAGCGGCGAGAACAGGTCGATGGCGTTGCCGTCCGGGTCGCGGACGAGGGCGTAGCGCTGACCCCAGGGCGCGTCCCAGGGTGCCTTGTGACCGTCGTACCCCAGTGAGACGAGATTCTCGTAGGCGGCGTCGACGTCGGGCGGGCCGTCGAGGCGAAAGGCCAGGCCGATCTGCGGTCCGCCGGTCGCCGGCTGCCAGGCCGGGTCGAAGGACCGGACCGTCTCCTGTGTATCCCAAGCGAGGCGCAGCCCGCCTGACAGCCTCGTCTCGACGTGCGGCTGCCGGTTCCCTTCCTCGGGCAGGTCGAGGCCGAGTTCCCGGTAGAACGCCAAGGACCGCGCCATGTCCTCCACGACAAGGCCGATGAGGTCCAGTTGAGCCTTCATCGCTCTATGTCTCCTTCTGGGTCGAGGTCGTGGTAGACGAGCCGGTCGAACGTCCAGCCGCCAAGCTACGCGGCGGTCAGCTCGGCGTCTTCCAGAAATCGGACAGGCGTGAGGCCGGTCAGGCGACGCACCTCGTCGCTCATGTGCGCCTGGCTCGCATAGCCCGCGTCGAGCGCACGGGAAGCCAACGACTCGTCGGCGAGCGCCACGAGGCGTCGCAGGCGGGCGACCCGGGCGAGCACCTTGGGCGCGTAGCCCACGGCCGCAAGCGTCCGCCGGTGGAGCTGACGCTCGCTGATCCCGAGCTCGGCCGCGACGCCCGCGACCCGCGCCGTGTGGACGGCCAGGCGCCGGGCGGCATCGATTACCAGCGCGTCCGGCGCGACGTCACGTCGTGCCACGGCATCGGCCAGCAGTTCGAGGCGCCGCGCCGGCTCGGCATCGGCCAGGGCGTCCTCGAGCCTCGCGGCCTGCTCGCCCCAGAGGAGCGCCGCAGCGACCTGGCGGTCGCGCAGCTCTGAGGCCGGCAGACCCAGCACCGCGCCGGCGGCACCAGGGCGAAGGCGGATGCCAGACGAACGGATTCCCGCCGGCAGCTCCACCCCGCGAGGGCCGGTATCGGCGCCGGCGATCACCAACTCGCGCTCGGCCACCCAGATCAGATCGACGCAGCCGTCCGGCACCACCCGCTGCGCACGCACCTCTCCCGGCTCGTTCTCCCACAGACAAGCGACACTCGGCTCGAGGCCGGCCGGCGGCCGGTACTCGCGATACGCCGGAAGCATCGCTGCGAGCGTACTGCGTCCAGCGCGCGATTAGCTTGGGCGCCGCTCCCGGTCTATCGAGGTATGAGGAGCTTGAGCCTGCACATCCAAGTGTCGCTCGACGGCTTCATCGCGGGGCCGAATGGAGAGCTGGACTGGGCCAACGTCGACCAGAACCTTGTTCGGGCACATCATCGACAGCGTCCGGACCGTGGACTGCTTCCTGTACGGGCGCAGGATGTACGAGGGCATGGCGGAGTACTGGCCGACAGCGGACACCGACCCGGAGAGCGACGACCAGCACGTCGAGTTCTCTCGCAAGTGGAAGGACACCCCGAAGATCGTGTTCTCGCGCTCGCTCGACCACGCCGATTGGAACACCAGGGTGGTCAGCGCGGACATCGGCGCGGAGATCACGCGACTCAAGCGACAGCCCGGCGGCGGCCTCGTGCTCTTCGGCGGCGCCGACATCGCGTCGAGCCTCATGAAGCTCGACCTCATCGACGAGTTCCACCTGTTCGTACACCCGGTCGTGCTGGGCGGGGGCACGGCGCTGTTCGGTGTCGACGAGAGGGTCGACCTGCAGCTCGTCGAGGCGCGCACATTCGAGCCGGGCGCGGCCGCCGAATGGGCGGGCGCGGGCAGCTCGTCGTCGTCCACGGTGGTCGAGCTGCACTACAAGCGCCCGACGCCACCACGGGCTGCCTTACTCACAAGCCTCCTGACGTAGCGCGAGGAGGCGGTCGCTCGTCGCGGTTTGGTGTTCCGCGTTCCGGGGAGGAAGTTCGGTTGGAGAGTCTGCGCGGCTCTCCAACGGCGCACTACCTGGGAGAGCATATGTGCAAGTCAGCCTGGTTCAGAGGGTTCGTGGCGATCGCGGCGGTGACACTGGCCCTGCCGGGGACCGCGGCGGCGGTGCCGAGAGAGAAGACCGGCTCGCTCGAGCAGGTCGGGCATGACCCGCTGATGAGCCGCGGCATGAACGCCGCCATCGCGATCCACGGGGACTACGCATACATCGGGAGCCGAACCGATGGAGGCCACGAGGGCATGCCTCACGGTGGCGTGATGGTGGTCGACATCTCGGATCCGGCGGATCCGACGCTGCTGGGTCCTCCGTTCGACGCGAACCCGGGCGAGTCGTCGCGCGAGCTGCGGGTCTGGAAGTCCCAGGACATCCTGATCGTCCTGAACACCAACTGCGGAGTGGGTGACGCCTTGCACCACTGCACGCAGCCGTCGATCAGCAACTTCCGCTTCTACGACATCTCCGGATCGAACGCGACCGACCCGCAGCTGCTCACCCAGTTCAACGCGGACACCCACGAGTTCTACCTGTGGCAGGACCCGAACAACCCCGAGCGGGCGCTGATATTCGCGGGCAACGCCGGCTCGACGTGCGGGACGAGGGGTGGCGCGCCGAGCTGCCCGTTCGCGGTCTGGGACATCTCGCCGGTGCGAAACGGGCAGCAGCCGGTGACCCTCTTCAGCGGACTGCACGGCTACACCCGGTTCCCGGCAGAGCCGGAACCTGTGCAGAAGCCGACCGGAGGCCTGCACTCCCTCTCGGTCAGCAACGACGGCAGCAGCGCGTACTTCGCGCTGTTGACCGGCGGGTTCGCCGTCGTCGACGTGTCCGACTTCGCCGGAGGCATGCCGAACCCGCAGCCGCGCCCGATCACGTTCAACGAGGCGCGGCCGACGTGGCGGGGGCCCGGGGCCCACAGCGCGGTCAAGCTCTGGGGCCGTGACTGGGCCTGGGTGTCCGACGAGGTGTACGGGACGGCCACCGGAGCCGCCCACGGCTGCCCGTGGGGCTGGGCGCGGCTGATCGACATCTCGGATCCGCGCATGCCGACGGTCGAGGCGGCGTACCGGATTGCGGAGAACGATCCGGACACGTGCGCGGACTGGAACCCCCCGCGGACGTCGTACTCGGCCCACAACCCGACCCTGACGCCGCGCATCGCGTTCAGCACATGGCACTCGGGCGGCCTGCAGGCGGTCAGCATCGAGAAGCCCTGGCGGCCCCACCAGCTGGCCGAGTTCTTCCCGGAACCGCTCGACGAGGTGATGCTCGAGGATCCGCGGCTCTCCTCCGACCCGGACACGGGCAGGAACGAGAAGGTTGTGATGTGGAGCTACCCGATCGTCAAGGACGGGCTGATCTACGTCGTCGACTTGCGGAACGGCCTGTACGTCCTCAAGTACAAGGGAGACTTCAAGCGCGAGGTGAGGCGGATCGGGTTCCTCGAGGGCAACTCGAACCAGGGCCATGCCCTCTGCTACGAGCCGGTGGGCAGGGTTCCGAGATACTGCGACTGAGCGAGCGGGCTATCCGCACCCGGGTGAGGATCGCCTCGCCGACGAGCCGACCAGGCCCACGGCAACGGCGCTAGAGCTGGTCGCGTTTGATCTTGCGCCAGCCGCCGGCGCGGTTGTTGGCGATGATCTGCTTGAACATCGCGGTCAGCGCGGGTGCGTTGATCGGCTCGCCCCGCCGGAAGGCAATGGTCCGGGCCGTCGTGTTGTCATGGCCGCCGGTGATGATCCCCTCGGGATCGGGCACGATCGCGCCGTCGTAGAGAAACACGTTGACGTGGTCCTTCGCTGCCAACAAGGCACAGATGTTGCCCTGCAGCACAAAGTACGGGCGGACTTTGAACTTGATGGTCTCGGCTACCTCGGCGTCGGCGGCGTGCACGAGATCGCGGACCTCTCGGCAGATGGCCTGCTGCCAGTCCGGCAGAGCGTCGATGTAGTCGTCAACGCGCGGATCAACTGGGTAGGTCATGGTGCGGCACGTTACGTCCGACGAGCACGAGAGGTGAGAATGATGCCCATCGAACACGTTCTGGCCGTGGTGCCTGTCTCCGACCTCGAGCGGGCCGACGCCTGGTACGAGGCGCTCTTCGGGCGCCCGGCCGACAATCGGCCGATGCCGAGCCTGGTGGAGTGGCAGGTGACGGGCGCCGGCTGGGTGCAGGTCACCGTCGACGCCGACCGAGCGGGGTCCGGGCTGCTGAACCTCGCCGTGGACGACTTGGCGACCACCAAGGACGAGCTCGCGACGCGCGGTGTGGATACCGCCGAGATCCAGCCCGTCAACAAAGGGGTCGAGTTGTCGGCCACCTCCGACCCGGACGGCAACACGATCACCCTGATCGGCAACTTCCGCGTGAAGTACTAGCCGCGGCGGCGCGGGAAGTCCCGGATTCCGCTGAGCCCTCCCGGCTCGGGCGTGCATGGTACTGTTAACTGTGTGGTTAACGATCCGTTCAAGGCGCTTTCGCACCCGATCCGCCGCGGCATCGTCGAGCGCCTCGCCGCAGGTCCGGCGACGGTGGGTGACGCCACCGGCGGCTTCGGAGTGTCCAAGCCGGCCATCTCCAAGCACCTGAAGGTGCTGGAGGAAACCGGCGTCGTGACGCGCGTGATCGCGGGCCGGACGCACCGGCTGTCGCTCGACACCCATGCGCTCGGCGAGGCGGCCGACTGGATGGATCGCCAGCGCGCCCTCTGGGGGCGCCTGTTCGACGTAGTCGACGAGTACCTCAAGGAGGGCAAGCCGCAATGAACACCCCGCCGATCGTGTCGCCGCAGGAGTGGGAGGCCGCGCGCGAGGAACTGCTCGTGAAGGAGAAGGAGCTCACCCGCGCCCGCGATGCGCTGGCCGCGGAGCGCCGCCGGATGCCGAGGATGGCCGTGGAGAAGGA
>JBOGXT010000071.1:0-6658 GCA_050694635.1 Thermoleophilaceae bacterium | reverse complement strand
GCCGGGAGCGGGGCGGGCTCTTCGGGTTGGGCGGGCGCGGCCGGCGGGGTCGCGACCGTCCCGGTCGGAGACACGCCGGGCCGATGCGTCACCGCCAGGCGGCCGGTGGCCGTCTCCGTGTCGAGCCCGACGTCGAGCGCGACGAGCCGGTTGTCGCCGGCATCCAGCCGGTCGAGCACCGCGGCAAGCTCCGCGGCCTGGCCGCCGAGACGCACCAGATCGCTCACGACGAGACACGATGCGCTCCCGGCGTCCATGCGCTCGAGCGCGTATAGAAGGCCCGGCCGCGCGGTCTCTCCGGAGCCGTCCGGCTCCTGGTCGCGGATCAGATCGACGAGCTCGATGCCGAGCCGCCGGCACGCGTCCTCGATCGTGCGTCGCTGGACCTCGACCTCGGGGCCGTCGAGGGAGGCGCCGGCCGGCGCCGTAGCGTACCCGAGTGCTGGAACCTTCCGCTTGCGGGACCTCGTCTTGGTCGGCACGTCGGCGCCAGCCTAGCCCCACCCAGGGGTCCCGCGCCAGTGCCGCAACGGCCACACCAGCCGAAACTCACACTCGAACGACCGCGAGATGCGTGACGAACGGCTGCGTATACGCAGTCCGCGACAGGCGACGACAACGCCGATCAGCCTGCGCCGCAGCAGCGCTTGTACTTGCGGCCCGAGCGGCACCAGCAGGGGTCGTTGCGGCCCGGAGGCCAGGCGATCGAATCGCCCGTCCGGACCAGCTCGGCGGCGAACTGGCTGCGTGTCGCGCCGCTGTCGGGGTCGTAGCCCTCGCTGGCCGCCCAGTCGCTGAACTCGTCGACGTCGAGCGGCGCGATGCTCGGGCGGCGGCCGGTCTCGCGGTGCAGCAGGCGCAGATGGCCTTCGACGCTCTGCGCGTACGCGGTGGGATCGCCGAGCTCCCCGGCGAGCTCGGGCCAGCGAGCGAGCGCGCTGCCGAGCTGGTCCGGGGGGAACCACGCGAGCGCCCACTCGATCGTCTCCCTGAAGATCGGTTGCGGCCGGGGAGCCGCGCGGTCATCCGCGTCGACCGGCAGGCCGACGTGCTCGCGTTCGGCGCGGCGCTCGACGCGCGCGCGGTCGAGCTCGCCTTGATCACCGCCGTGCTTCGCCACGGTGACTGCTTGGTCGAACGCGGCGAGGGCGTCGTCCTGCAAACCGCTGTCCGAGCGGGCGTGGCCCATAGTGATCAGGACCTCGACATCGTCCGGCCGCTCGTCGCGCAGCTCGGTGAACACACGCTCGCCCTCGGATACCGAGCCGGCCTTCAGCAGGTACCAGCCGAGCATTTCCCGGGCGAGGACCGGGTGGCGCGAACCGAGCTCGATGGCCTTGCGCTCCAGTCGCGCCGCGGTCTCGAACGCGTCCTCGTTCGCCGCCTCTTCGGCGAGCGCGTCGTAGCGGTCGCCGAGCTCGAGCCCGGGCGCCGGTTCACCATCAGCGAGCGCGTCGAGCGCGTCGAGCGCTCGCTCGGCCTCGCCGACGCTCCTCGCTTCGACGTAGGGACGGAGCAGATCCTCGACGACTGGCACGGCACGAAAGCTAACGCGCGCCGTGGACGACGTTGCTGCCCGAGGTGACCGCGTCGTGGTGTCGCGCGTCGAGCTGGGGTGGGCCGATGCGTCCGCCTCGACGCACGAGCCGGCGGCTTGCGACTGACGCCTCAGACGGTGACCGTTCCGACGACGCTGCGGGGGCTCGGGGCGGCTTCGCCTCGCTCGCGGAGCACACTGAGATGGAGCGCGATGGCGGATCGAATCTCCCGCTCAGCCTCCTGTCGTGTGTCCCCGACCGCATACACCGGTAGGTCGGCAGCTCGCGCGCTCCAACCGCCGTCGGCGTCCTGCTCGTAGATCACCGCGAACTCCGTCATCGCAACTCCTGAAGGCCGGTCTGTCGACGAATGCTAGCCAGCGTTCCCGTAGGGATCTCCCGGTTGTCCTTGCCCCCCGCCGGGAAGGGTGACCTGCCGCCCGTCGATGCTCACCCAGACCTCGTGCGATCCCTTCGCAGCGCGCACCCGCCGCCATCCCGATCGACGAAGCGCTCGCTTCACATCGCGGTACTTCTTGGCCACCGTCCTATCGTGTTGACGAGATATTCGCGAGGGCGCGGCAACCGCTACAACTCTGCTGCCCGCCAGCGACAAGCCCGTGCGTGAAGGAACAGCTCAGCCCTGATTTCCACCAACCGATTCAAGAACGGCATGCACGTCGACGTGGACGGCACGGTCTTCCGGATCGTCGAGTTCCAGCACGTCAAGCCGGGCAAGGGGGGCGCCTTCGTCCGCACCAAGCTCAAGCGGGTCGACGACGGTGCCGTGATCGACCGGACCTTCCGGGCCGGCGAGAAGTTCCGGCCCGTCCGGACCGAGACGCGCAGGATGCAGTTTCTCTACACGGACGGCACCGACGCCCACTTCATGGACACCGAGAGCTACGACCAGCTGGCCCTGCCGGAGGACCAGGTGGCCGAGTCGCTCAAGTGGATCGTGCCCAACGAGGAGGTCGAGCTGCTGTACGTCGACGAGTCGCCCCGCGACGTGCAGGTCCCGAGCGCCGTCGAGATGACGGTCACCGAGACCCAGCCGGGGCTGAAGGGCGACACCGCCTCGGGCGGCGGCGACAAGCCGGCCACGCTCGAGTCGGGCGTCGTGGTGCGCGTCCCGCTGTTCGTGAACGAGGGCGACCGGGTGCGGGTCGACACCCGCTCCGGCGAGTACGTCTCGCGCGCGTGACTCTCTCGCGCGCGTAACGTTCAGCGGGTGCGACGCTCAGAGCAGCGCCGGGCGGCCGTGGTCGCCCTCTACCAGGCGGACGTGACCGGCCGGCCGGCGGAAGGCCTGGTCGATGGCCGCGCCACACCCTTCACGCGTGAGCTGGTCGAGGGCGTCAACCTGCACCGCCCCGAGCTCGACGAGCTGATCGAGCGCCACGCGACCGGGTGGTCGCTCGACCGGATCGCCCCGCTCGAGCGCAACATCCTGAGGGTGGCGCTGTACGAGCTGCTCCACCGCCCCGACGTGCCCGCCGAGGTGGCGATCGACGAGGCGGTCGAGGCCGCCAAGGAGCTCTGCTCGGTGGACGCTCCGGGCTTCGTCAACGGGATCCTGGGAACGGTGCAGCGCGAGGAGGTCGCGGGGTGAGCGAGACGCCCACGCTGGAGCGGCTGGCGAGCGAGCTGGAGGCCGTGGCCGACAAGCTGCGCGCCGACGCCATCGACGCCGACGAGGCCGCGGACCTGGTCGAGCGCTGCGCCGACCTGGCGCAGCGGATCGGCGCCGAGATCGAGGCCCGCAGCCGCACGGCCGGCGAGGCGGAGGGCCAGGAGCGGCTGCTGTGAGCGGGGACGCTTTGACCAGCACGGACGCCCCGGCCTACCCGGTCGAGCTCCAGCGTCAGGTGGACACGTACCTCGAGGGACTGCGCTTCGCCGGCGAGCCGGGCACCGCGCGGCTCGAGGAGGCGATGCGCTACTCGCTTCTCGCGGGCGGCAAGCGGATCCGGCCGGTGCTCGCGCTCGCGACCACCGAGGCGCTCGGCCGCCCGCCGGGCGAGGTGCTGCCGCTGGCGGCGGCGATCGAGATGATCCACACGTACTCGCTCATCCACGACGACCTCCCCGCGATGGACGACGACGACCTGCGGCGCGGCCAGCCGACCTGTCACGTCGCGTACGGGGAGGACGTGGCGATCCTGGCGGGCGATGGCCTGTTCGCCGAGGCCCTGCGCCTGGCGCTCTCGGAGCAGCGCGGCGAGCCGGCCAACGTGCTCGCCGCGGCGTGCGAGATCGTCGACGCCGCCGGCGTGCGCGGGATGGTGGGCGGGCAGTACCTCGACGTGGCGGGGGAGGGCGGGATCGAGCTGCGCCACCTGCACGAGCTCAAGACCGGCGCGCTGATCGCCGCGTCGGTCGGGTCGATCCTGGCGCTCGAGGGTGTGAACGGACCTGCCACAATGCCGTTCCGGCGCTTCGCGGCCGAGCTCGGAGTCGTCTTCCAGATCGTCGACGACATCCTCGACGTGACCGGGGACGAGGCCGAGATCGGAAAGCCGCGCGGCTCCGACGAACGCCATGGAAAGGCAACCTATGTGAGCGTCCACGGCCTCGAGCGAGCAAGGGGGCTCGCCCGTGAGTCGCACGCCAAGGCCCGGGAAGCATTGGCGGAGGCCGACGGCGAGACGCTCCGCCTGGGACAGATCGCCGACTACATCCTCACCCGCACCGCATGACAGACCATCTCCAGCGAATCGAGGGCCCCGCCGACCTGAGGGGCCTCGACGACGGCGAGCTTCAGGACGTCGCTCAGGAGGTCAGGGAGCTGATCATCGAGACGATCGGCGAGATCGGCGGTCACTTCGGCGCCAACCTCGGCGCCTGCGAGATCGCCGTGGCGCTGCACTCGCTGCTCGACTCGCCCACCGACAAGATCCTCTGGGACGTCGGCCACCAGGCCTACCCGCACAAGGTCCTCACGGGCCGCCGGGACCAGCTCCACACGATCCGCAAGTACCGCGGGCTGGCGCCGTTCTGCGCGATGCACGAGTCGGAGCACGACATCATGGGCGCCGGCCACGCCTCGACGTCGGTGTCCTATGCGGTCGGGCTCAAGGAGGCGATGCGGCGCGGCGCCGCCCCCGACGGCAAGGTCGTGGCGGTGATCGGCGACGGAGCCCTGACCGGGGGCGTGTCCTTCGAGGCGCTGCTGAACGCCGGCGGCATGGACCTGCCGATCGTGATCGTCGTCAACGACAACGGCATGTCGATCGCGCCGAACGTCGGGGCGCTGTCGCGCTACTTCACGCGCATGCGGCTCAACCCGAAGCTTTACCACGTGCGCGAGGAGGCCGAGGAGCGGCTCACCAGGCTGCCCGCCGGCATCGGCAAGCGCGTGGAGCGGCTGGGGCCGATCCTGAAGGAGTCGCTGAAGGCCTACTGGGCGCCGGGGCTGTTCTTCGAGGAGCTCGACCTCGCCTACGTCGGCGTGATCGACGGGCATGACGTGAAGGCGCTGCGGCAGGCCGTCGGCGAGGCGCTCGAGGCGGACCGCCCGGTGGTGGTGCACTGCAAGACCGTCAAGGGCAAGGGCTTCGCGCCCGCCGAGGAGGGCGGCCTCGAGGGCATGGAGAAGTGGCACGCCGCCAAGCCCGGCTCGATCATGGACGGCACGCCGGCGCCGAAGAAGAAGGTGCCGCGCGGGGCGGTCCCGGCCACGCCGCCGCAGTACACGCAGGTCTTCGGCGAGGCCCTCGTGCGCGAGGCCCAGCGCGACGAGCGCGTGGTCGGCATCACGGCCGCGATGAACTCCGGCACCGGGCTGAACCTCCTCCAGGACGAGGTGCCCGAGCGCTACTACGACGTGGGCATCGCCGAGCAGCACGCGGTGCTGTTCGCCGCCGGGCTGGCGCTGGCGGGCGCCAAGCCGGTGGCCGCGATCTACTCGACCTTCCTGCAGCGCGGCTACGACCAGATCGTCCACGACGTCTGCCTGCAGAAGCTGAACGTGGTCTTCGCCATGGACCGCGCCGGGCTCGTCGGCGACGACGGGCCCACGCACCACGGCGCCTTCGACATCTCCTACCTGCGCTGCCTGCCGAACATCGTGCTGATGGCGCCGCGCGACGAGGCGATGCTCGTGCACATGCTGCACACCGCGCTCGCCTGGGACGAGGGACCCGTCGCGCTCCGCTACCCCCGCGGCGAGGCCGAGGGGGTGGCGCTGCCGCGCCGGCCCGAGGAGATCGAGATCGGGCGAGGGGAGCTCGTGCGCGACGGCGAGCGCGTGGCGCTGCTCGGGTATGGCTACGGCGTGCCGCTGGCGCTCGGCGCGGCCGACCTGCTGGCCGACCAGCACGGCGTGGAGCCGACCGTGGCGGACGCCCGCTTCGCGAAGCCGCTCGACGCCGAGCTGATCGAGCGCCTCGCCTCCGAGCACGAGCTGCTCGTGACGGTGGAGGAGAACGTGGTGGCCGGCGGCTTCGGCTCCGCCGTGCTCGAGGAGCTGGCCGACCGCGACCTGCTCGGCGGCACGCGCGTGCTCCGCATCGGCCTGCCCGACCGCTACGTGACCCACGGCAAGCCGGCGCTGCTGCGCGAGGAGGTCGGCCTCACGCCCGAGGCCGTGGCCGAGCGCGTGGCCCAGGCCGTGCTCGAGCCCTCGCTGGCCTAGCTACCAGCGGGCGAGGCTCGTGTCCGACTCGAGCCGAAGCGCCAGCGCGGTGAGGAGCTTGATGGTGGCCTCGACATCCGCGAGGTCGACCATCTCGACAGGCGAGTGCATGTAGCGGAGCGGGATCGAGACGAGGCCGGTGGGAATCCCGGCGCGAGAGATCTGGAGGACGTCGGCGTCGGTGCTGGTGCCGCGGCCGCTGGCGGTGATCGAGTAGTCGATTCCCTCCGCCTCGGCGGTTTCGACCAGGAGCTCGAAGACCTTGGGGGAGAGGGTGGAGCCGCGGCCGATCGCCGGGCCGGAGCCGAAGGGGTGGCTGCCGATCTCCTTCTCGTCGACCCCCGGCGCGTCGGTGGCGTGGGTGACGTCGACGGCGATCGCGATGTCCGGCCGCACCTGGAAGGCGGCGGTGCGGGCGCCGAAGAGGCCGATCTCCTCCTGCACGGCGGCGACCGCCGCGAAAGAGCCGCCGGGGCCTTTGCCC
>JBOGXT010000070.1:0-4409 GCA_050694635.1 Thermoleophilaceae bacterium | reverse complement strand
GCCGTGCTCGGCTGCGCGGTCAACGGGATCGGCGAGGCGTCCCACGCCGACTTCGGCATCACCGGCGCCAAGAACGAGGGGCTGATCTTCGCCCACGGCAAGCCGCTCCGGAAGGTGCCGCAGGACGACCTGGTCGACGCCCTGTTCGCCGAGATCGACAAGTCGATCGATCGCGGCGAGGTGGTGGTCGACCAGGGCAAGGCGGCCGAGGGCGCGGCGTGGCTCGAGCGGATCGAGGAGGAGAACGCCGGCGAGCTGACCCCGGAGCGGATCGCGGCGATGGAGGCCGCGGCCGCCAGCGAGGACGCGCTCGCCGGGAACGGCCAGGAGCTCCCGATGGCCGGCGCACCGAAGGCCAAGCGGATCACGCTGGACGAAGAGGCCTCGCCGACGGCGGGCCGCCGCTTCACCCGCGCCTGAACGCGCAAGGCTAGTCCTGCAGGCCCAGGGCTTCGAGGGCCTCCGAGCGGTCCAGATACACCTCGCATCGAGTCACCCGCCCGTCCGCGAGCGTCCAGACGTGGGCGGTGTCCCGCTCGAGGGGAACGCCGCTCAAGCCGCCCCGCGCCACCACGTGCACGAGGCCGACGACACGGTCGCCGGCATTGAGGTATCGCTCCAGCTCGAAGCGCCACTCGCCCCAGACCTCCCTGGTCTTGGCGACCCACCGCTTCAGACCGTCGTGCCCGCGGAAGACGTGCGCGCCCTCGGGATAGGTGGGGGGAAGGTGCAACTCGAAGCGTTCGTCCACCAGCTCGCGCAGCTGGTGCTCCACGCCCCCATCGCGCTCCTCCCGCAGATCCTCGAGCATCCTGTACGAGCGCCGCACGACCTCCACGTTCAGGGCATTCCTGTTCTCAACAAGCATGTGGCTAACTTATAGTCGCCTCTTCGTGACCCGGCTGTCCCGCTATTTCCTGCCTACCACGCGCGAGGCCCCGGCCGACGCCGAAGCGGTCTCGCACCGCCTGATCGTGCGCGCCGGTCTTGCCCGCCAGGTCGGCGCCGGCATGTGGACCTGGCTCCCGGCGGGATGGCGCGCGCACAGGAAGGTCGAGCAGCTGGTCCGCGAGGAGCTCGACGCGATCGGCGCGATGGAGATGCTGATGCCGGTGATCCAGCCGGCCGAGCTCTGGAAGCGGAGCGGGCGCTACGCGATCGACGAGGTGTTCAAGCTCCACGACCGGCGCGGGGCCGAGCTGGTGCTCGCCATGACCCACGAGGAGAACCTGACCTGGCACGTCTCGCGCGAGATCCGCTCCTACCGCGACCTGCCCAAGATCCTCTACCACTTCCAGACCAAGGAGCGCGACGAGCCACGCCCACGCGCGGGGGTGCTGCGCACCCGCGAGTTCATCATGAAGGACTCCTACTCCTTCGACGTCGACCCGGACGGCCTGGAGCGCTCCTACCAGCTCCACGTGGGGGCCTACGACCGCATCTTCGACCGCACCGGGCTCGAGTGGTACCGCGTCGAGTCGGACGTCGGCATGATGGGCGGCTTCGGCGCCCACGAGTACATGGCCCCGTGCGGGGCGGGCGAGAACGACGTCGCGCTCTCCTCCGCCGGCTACGCGGCCAACGTGGAGGTGGCGAGCGCCACCCCGAAGCCGGTCGACGGGCTGCCGGAGCGCCTCGACGCACCCGAGCCGGTCGAGACCCCCGGCGCGACCACGGTCGAGGACGTGACCCGCATGCTGGACGTACCGGCGGGCGCGGTGATCAAGGCGATGCCGGTCGTGGCGGACGGGCGCGGGCCGGTGCTTGTGCTCGTGCGCGGCGACCATCGCCTCAACGAGATCAAGCTCCAGAACGCGCTCGGCGCGCCCGCGCGGCCGGCCGAGGCCGAGGAGGTGCGGTCGCTGTTCGGCGCCGAGCCCGGCTTCATCGGGCCCGTCGGCGCGCCGGTCGAGGTCCTCGCCGACGAGGCGCTGCGCGGCCTTCACGGGCTGGTGACGGGCGGCAACGAGCCGGACGTGCACCTGCGCGGCGTGGAGCCCGGCCGCGACTTCGACCCGAGCTGGGGCGACGTGCGGCGCGTCGAGGAGGGCGACACCTGCCCGGAGGGGGCGCCGATCACGATCGAGCCGGCGATCGAGGTGGGCAACATCTTCAAGCTCGGCACGCGCTTCTCGGAGCCGCTCGGCGCCCGCTACCTCGACGAGGAGGGCAAGGAGCAGCTCATCTGGATGGGCTCGTACGGGATCGGACCGGCCCGAATCGTGGCCGCGGCGATCGAGCAGTACGCCGACGAGCAGGGCATCTCGTGGCCGCGCGCGGTGGCACCCTTCGACGTCGAGCTGATCACCCTGGGAAAGCGGGGCGAGGAGGCGCGCCGGCTGGCGGACCGCCTCTACGGCGAGCTGCGCGACCACGGCCTCGACGTGCTCTACGACGACCGCGAGGGCAGCGCGGGGGAGAAGTTCGCCGACGCCGAGCTGCTCGGCTGCCCGCTGCGCCTGACGATCGGCAAGCGCGGGGTCGAGGCCGGAGAGGTGGACGTGCAGCTCCGGCGCGGCCAGGAGAAGCGCTCGCTGCCGCTCGAGGGGGCCGCCTTGGCGGCCGCGGAGCTTTGGACAAGCCTCCCCTGACGTTCCGCCGGCTGGTCGGGCTCGACCGCTCCGGCGGGCCGCCGCCCGAGACCAGGCGCGGCGAGGCCCTCCATCCCTGGACGCTCCCCAACGCCATCGGCTTCGTGAGGATCGGCCTGCTGCCCGTCTTCCTCGTGCTCGCGCTCGACTCCGGCGACGGCCGCGACACGGCCGCCAACATCCTGTTCGCCTCCATCGCCTGGGCCGACCAGCTGGACGGCATGGTGGCGCGGGTCACCGGCCAGTACAGCCGCCTGGGTGCCCTGCTCGACCCGCTAACCGACCGCCTGCTCGTAATCTCGGGAGCGATCGTGGCGTGGGAGTTCGAGCTGCTGCCGCGCTGGGCGCTGCTGGTGCTGGCGGCACGCGAGGCGCTCATGCTGCTGCTCACGCAGATCGCGCTTCGCCGCGGCATGGACCTGAGCGTGAACATGCTGGGCCGCTGGGCGGTATGGCCTGTGATGGCCGCGCTGGGCCTCGCGATGATCGTGGAGACCTGGGTCTCCGACGCGCTGCTCTACGTCGGCATCGCCCTGACCCTTGCGGCCACGGCGCTCTACTTGCAAGATGGATGGCGGGCGACGCGCCAAGGCTCAACCTCTACTTGAGCATCGGCTACACTCGCACCTTCTCTTCGCGAAAGGAATGCTTTGGACACTTTCCCCGACCTGGGCGCCCTGTCCGACCAGGAGCTGAAGGACCTCATCCAGCAGCTCACCGAGGAGGAGCAGGAGGTGTCGTACCGCCGCCGCATCCTCCACGGCAAGATCGACATCCTGCGGGCCGAGCTCGTCAACAGGCTGCGCAAGAAGCACGCGGAGGGCGAGTCCGTCATCAGCGGCGACGACGTGCAGCAGCTGACGGACATCCTCGCCGGCAAGGGCATCCCGGCCGACAACGAGCGCGAGTAGGCCGACGTGCACTGCCCCGAGTGCGGATTCGTCAACGCGGAGGGCGCCAACTACTGCCAGCGGTGTGGCGCCTTCCTCGGTGAGGCCGAGCCGGGCAAGGCCGGCGACACGACCGAGGTCTACCAGGTCGACGAGACCGGGGAGCTGCGTGCGGTCGACCTCGACCAGGTCACCCACGAGGGCGCCACGATCGTGATCCGGTCGGGCGGCGGGCGCGCGGGCGAGGCCTTCACGCTGACCGGCGAGCGGATGACGATCGGCCGCAGCCCGGAGGCGGAGATCTTCCTCGACGACGTGACCGTGTCGCGCAACCACGCCCTGATCGTGCGCCGCCGCGAGGGGCTCTACATCGACGACCTCGGCTCCCTGAACGGCACGTACGTGAACCGGCGCCGGATCGAGTCGCACCGGCTGACCGATGGCGACGAGCTCCAGGTCGGCAAGTACAAGCTCACGTACCTGGACGAGCGATGAACGCCGGGATCGCGGGTGGCCCCCCGCCACGAAAGGAGAAGGCGCTCACGATCGGCGCGGTGGTCAAGCAGCTCGAGCGCGAGTTCCCGGACATCTCGATCTCGAAGATCCGCTACCTCGAGGACCAGAAGCTGCTGTCGCCGCGGCGCACGCCGGGCGGCTACCGGCTCTACGGGCCCGCGGACGTGGACCGGCTGCGCACGATCCTGCGCCTGCAGCGCGACGAGTTCCTGCCGCTGCGGGTGATCCGCCAGGAGCTGGCGTCGGGCGCCTTCGACACCGAGCGGCGCCCCGCCGGCGAGGTCGGCCAGAAGCGGCGCGCGATGACGGTCGATTCGCAGGTGCAGACGATGAGCGCCGACGAGCTGATCGAGCTGGCGGGCGTCAGCCAGGAGTTTCTGCGCGAGCTGTCCGAGTTCGGCGTGATCCAGGC
>JBOGXT010000069.1:0-11687 GCA_050694635.1 Thermoleophilaceae bacterium | reverse complement strand
CCTCGCCTGCGCGCTCGAGCGCGGCGAGGCCCTCGCCCCGGCGGTCCTCGCCGGCATGGCGGCCGCCGCCGCCAGCGTGGAGCAGGAGCTCCCAGGCCGAATCGACCCCGCGCGCGCCCGCGCCTACCGGGCCACGCTCGGTCCGCCGTACTAGGGATTCACCCGAGGCGAGGCACCCTGGCCCCGGCCTATCGTCGCCGCTGTCCAGTCACACACATGGGTCGGCGAGGCCAGCCGCCGCATCACGGCCACCCCGCGGGACAGCCAACTCCGTGCGCCGTCGCGCCTGTCGAGCCGCCTAGTGCGGCTGCCCTGGTCAGGCGTCCTCCGTTAGGCGAGCGGGACCCGCATCGGCGGGATTGCGATGCCCGGGGTTTTTTCGGACGTTTGCCGCCCCTGCTTTGCCCTGCCGCGATCTCGCGTCGCGCGTGAGCGGGCTCCGGGCTATCTGACTGAGATCGTAGGTATTCTTACTTCATGAATCGTACTAGGGTCACCGAGCGCGGACAGGTCACTATCCCCAAGGGCCTCCGGGACCGACTGGGGATCGAGCCCGGCACCGTGCTCGAGTTCGACGCGGAGGGCGGACGGCTGGTGGCGCGCAAGGCCGGGACACGCGATCCGGTGGACGCGGTCTATGGGGTAATCGATCTCCCGCGCGGCACCGACGAGGCGCTGCGCCGCCTGCGCGGCAAGGTCGACGCCGTCTGATCACCGCCGTCGACACCAGCGTCCTTCTCGACGTATTTGGGGCCGATCGGCGATTCGGGGAGTCCTCGAGCGAGGCCTTGCGCGGGTGCCTCGCGGAGGGGAGTCTGATCGCCTGCGAGGTCGTCTGGGCGGAGGTGGCCGCCGCTTTCCCCTCGCCGGATGCCGCAGCCACGGCGATGAGCGCCCTGGGGGTGAGGTTCTCGGCGATCGACGCAGACGTCGCCCTGAGCGCGGGCGGCGCGTGGAGCGCCTATCGCGATGCGGGCGGTCGGCGGCAGCGGGTGATCGCCGACTTCCTCATCGCGGCCCACGCTCTGAGCGAGGCAGAGCGCCTTGTGACGCGGGACCGAGGCTTCTTCCGGCGATACTTCAGCGCGTTAGCCGTGCTCGACCCGACCGCGTGACAGGCCGCGCAGGGGCCTCGATAGTCCACTGCCCGCACGGCCCGGCAAGGAGCGCTTCGCCCGCAGCGACAAGGACGCTCACCCCAACGCCGGGATCGGGCGCCGGGGCGACGCACTGTGTGGGCTGTCGCAGTCACCGTATGCGGTACTTAAGACAGCCCACACTCCTGATTGCGGCGCTCACGCACCCGGCCGGCACGCGCTGCGCAACACCGCGGCCTCCCGGTGGCGCTAGCGGCCCGGCACCAGGTCGCGGCCGTCGTAGTGCGGACGGCTCAGATCCGTCCAGCCCGGCCGCTCGCCTGCGACCCACGAGCCCTCTTCCGGGCCGCCGTCATAGCGGGCGCCCGCTGGGACCGGCGAAGGCCGCGCGGGCATCTCCGTCACGCGGGGCGTCAGAACGCCGGCGCGGCCGGGCGGGGGCGAGGCCTGCCCGATGGGCTGCGCAGGCCGACCGGCGGAGCCGCCATCGTCATCGGTCAGCAGCGTCGCGGCGACGGCCAGCGCCAGGGTGACCGCGGCGATCAGCACCACGGTCAGGAGCGATGCCGGCCGGCGAGAGCGCGCCCGGATCGCAACAAGGGGGTGACGTCCTTGGAGAGTGGTCATCCTGGGTTCCTCCGTTGGTTTGATCTCGACGATCCGGTTCGCGAGCCGATTCATTCCCCTAACTCGCAGCTCGGCTGGCGTATGTGACCGAGGCTGGCGATCGTCGGCCCGATTTGTGAGGCTCGTCACAACGCACGTCCATTCCGCGAGAGCAAAGGGCCGCTTCACGCCGGGCGGGCCGCCGGCGGGAGCATGGCTGTTCGGCATCGCGTCCAAGAAGCTCGCCGATCACCGCCGACGCGGTTACGCGGAGGACCGTGCGCGCAGGCGTCTCGGCATGGAGAGGATCGAGCTGAGCGACGCGGACCTCCGGCGCATCGAGGGGCTGGCCGGCGAGGTTGAGCTGATCTCACTGGTGGACGAGCTGCCGGTGGACCAGCGGCGCGCCGTCACCGCCCGTGTCGTCGACGAGCGCGGGTACGGGGACATCGCTCGGGAGCTGCACATCTCGCCGGCAGGCGCACGCAAGCGGGTCAGCCGCGGCCTCGCCTCGCTTCGCGGGCGTCTCAAGGAGGGCAGATGAGCGACTTCGTGGCGAGGCTCGAGTCGGAGCTCCATCGGGCGGCCCTCCGGCAGGAGCGAGCGGGGCGACGGCGCTGGGTGGCTCAGCCTCGACTGCGGGTGGCGCTTCCGGGTCTCGCGGCCGCAGCGACGGCGGCCGCCGGGATCGCGCTGGCGCTCGCTGGCGTCGCCGTCTTCGTCGGCTCAGAGCCCGAGCGCGCGGCCCAGGGAGATGTGCCGGCGCCGCTTCGAGGCGCCTGGCGGCTGCCGGCCCCCGTCGAGCTGCACGCGGAGCCGATCGCCGCCGACCTGCGCCTTTACCCGCGAGGTTCGAGCCGCTGCGCCGAGCTCGGCGCGGGATCGAAGCCCTGCTACGCGATCGAAAACACTCAGTTCGGCGCGCTCGAGTGGGGCACTTTCTCGATTGCCGCCGATCGAATCACCTTCCGGGCCGAGCTTCAGACCTACTGCAGTCCGAACCCCTGCGAGGCGCTGGGCGCCGAGGTAGGCACGCCGGGCGTCTACCGCTGGCGAGTCGTGGACGGATCGCTGTACTTGTCGAAGCTACGCGACGAGCTGAGCGCCCGCTCCGCGGCGCTCGGCTCCGGTCCCCTCACGCAGGCCGGCGAGCCGTCGCCGAGGGCGACGATCCCGGACGGGTGGACCGCCAGCCGCTTCACGTCGAGGCGCTACGGCTATTCCATCCGCTACCCCCGTGCCTGGTCGGCGCTGTCCGCCGCGGGCTCGATGCCGAAGGACGCCCTCACGATCGACACCAGCGACACGGTCGACAAGTTCTCGCGCGATCCGAGCGGTGTGGGTGTGCCTTTGCTGCTGATCGGCGCGCACGAGGTTTCGCGGGCCACCAGCCCGGAGCGCTGGACGACGCAGGTCGAAAACCACGTCGAACGGTCGGGAGGCTGCTCGGCGAGCGGCGCTCGCAGCGCGTCCGTCGATGGCGAGCCGGCCACGATCACGGTCTATCCCGAGTGCAACAGAAGGCACACCCAGTGGGCGACCTTCGTGCACGCCGGGCAGGGCTATCAGGTCTCCTGGTGGGGCGAGCCGGGCCGGGCCCCAGCAGACGCGCCGCTCTTCGACGAGCTCCTGAAGACTTTCCAGTTCAGCGACTGACTCGCACGGAGCAGGGCAGCCCGATGGGAGGCGAGCCGTCGACTGAGGTCGGCGGCGCGCCGACACGCGCCCGGAGCCCCGACTCCTGCGCTACCGTGCCCGCATGGTCAAGCGCGCTCTATTGCTTCTTGGAAGCCTCTACGTCGGAGCCGCGCTGATCGGCCACGCACAGGAGCGGCGCGGCGCGATCAGGTGCGAGTGCCGAGAGGACTGCTGGTGCAAGAAGCCGGGCCTCAGCCTCTTCCGCTGGGTGTTCCCGGTCCGACACAAGCTCCGCTGAGCGGGCAGACGCTGCCGCGCGGAAGCCACTGACACGAGACCGCACTCAGGCCGCGAGGCTTGTGGTGGCGAAGCCGGTGCCGTCGATGGCTCGTCGTGGAGGGGGCGTGCCGTCGTGCCGGAGATGGCTCTCGCGTAAGAGTCGGGTGTAGGTGGCGGGGTCGTCCAGGCCGAGCAGGTGCAGGTGGACGAGCTTGAGCAGGCAGTTGAGCCGCGGGAGGGTTGTCGAACAGGCGGGCGCGGTCGCCGAGTAGCCGTCGGACCTGGTCGAGCTTCTCCTCGGCGGCGCCGATCGTGAGCGGCCGATGCGGGACCCAGATCCTGCCCACGATGTCCTCGTGCTGGTCGACGAGCGACGCAGTGAGCTGCCACAGCTCCACGTTGCCCGGCTCGGCGCCGATCGCGGCGAGCAGCCCGCGGCGGAAGCACATGCTCCCGGCGCTCGTGCTCGGTCAGGCGGTCGAGGTCCCCCAGGAGCTCTCACGCAGCGCCGGGTGGAGCACCCACTCGGCACTGGGCAGCGAGAGCCGCGCCGCGGTCTCCATCGCCCGGAAGTACTCGGACGTGTAATAGCGGTCGAACCCGTCGGGAAAGCCCCCGATCGCTCGGCCTCGACGATCCCCCGGTCGGTGAGCCGCCAGAAGGAGCTGCCGGACGAGAACCACGTCCAGCGGGATCTCCACGGCGGTCGCGCCCTAACCGGCCCCGCCCAGGGTCATCGGGACGCCCGAGCGGACCCGGACCGGGAGCTCGTCCCAGCCTGGAGCTATTGGCCTCGCGGCGGCTCGTGCGCGAATAGCTCCTCGACGAAGAACCGTGCGGCCGCGTCCAGACGATCGCCGAAGACCTCTTCGGCCAGGGCGAGCACCGCAGCAGCGGTGCTCACGCCGAGCTCTCCGGCCAGTAGACGCACGTCCTCCTCGTCCTCGCCGACCCGATGGGCGAGCACCTTCAACGCGAGCAACATTCGGGCCGACGCGGCAACGCACCGCAGCCCCGGCACGTCGAGCACCGGCGCGGCGTGCGGGTCGTCGCCGGCGAGGAAGCCTTTCACGGCGTCATTGAGCCAGCCGGGCGGGAGCCCGACCCGCTCGGAGACCTCGGCCGCCGCCTCGTAGATCGCCGTCTTGGGCTCGAAGATGGCGTCGATGTCATGCGTCGAGCGTCGGGTGTCGTAGGCGAGCGCCATCGCCGCGCCGCCCACCACGTACATCTCGCCTTGCACGCCGCGGCGGTCGAGCGCCTCACCGAGCGCGGTCAGCGCGGCGACGATCTCGGAGCGGTCCATCGCCTCAGACGCGCTGGAGCGCGCCCGCGGCGATGAAGATCCCGCGGCGGCGAAACGCCGCCGGCGACTGGGCGAGCGCCAGCGCCCGAAATCCCGGCACTTCGCTTACGAACCAGAATCGATCCAGGAAGCGCTCGGCTTCGACCACCCATTCGGGGCGTTCCATTCCGCGCGTGACCGCCAGATGCTCCGCCAGGGCGCCGAGATAGGCGTCGGCGCGCGGATCGCCCGTAGGCTCGGGACGAGTTCCAATCGCCCCTGTGCGCAAGTCCTCGCGTGGCAACAACTCGAACTCGTCGAGAAACTCCCGGACGGCAAACCGCAGATCGTCCCCTCCGCGAACCCGCTTGGAAACCAGCGCGAGCGTCTGCTCAAAGGCCGAGTCCGGGGGCGGATGCTCAGCTAGCCACTCTCTAGAGCTCGCGGCGGACATGACAAGAGCCTAGGCGCAAGCGCGGACCGCCGCCGTCCGGCGCGGATCAGTATCCAACGCCGGTCTTGACGCGCCGGCGGTCGAGCTCGTGCAGACGGCCCTTCTGCTTCGGCAGCTCCTCGCCGAGCAGTCGCATGGCGTCGACGGCGGGCATGCCCGAGATCATCGCGAAGGGCTAGAGCCGCTCGAGCAGGCGATCGAGGAACTCCGCCTGGGCCGCGATCAGCTTCTCGCGCGCCGCGCCCACGCCGAACCAGGCCGCGCGATCGATCTCCGGGAACTCCGCTGCGCGGCCAGAGCGCGGTGGCCACTCCATCGTGAACGTGTTGCTGCGGACGCAATCGGCGTCAAGGTCGCCCTCGGCGGCCCACGCGCTGACCACCTTGCCGCCCTTCTGGTTGACGCTGCCCAGCTCGATCAGCTCGCCTGGCGCTAGCGCCGTGCCGGTCTCCTCGCCGAACTCGCGCAACGCGCACGCGCGCGCGTCCTCGCCGTTCTGGTACTCGCCCTTCGGGATCGACCAGGCGCCTGCGTCCTTGCGGGCCCAGAACGGCCCTCCGGGATGCACCAGCAGGACCTCCGGGGCGCCGCCCTTCAACCGGTAGAGGAGGATGCCCGCGCTGCGCGTCGCCACCGGCCCTCAGGAGGTCACGTCGTCCGAGGGCTCACAGAGGGCCATCGCCACGACTGAGCGGACCCGCACCGGGAGCTCCTCCCAGCTGTCCCCCCGGTCGGCGCTGTGGAAGACGCGCCCGTCGGCGAGCCCGGCGAAGAGGCCGGCGGTCGACGCGGCGAGGGCGTACGGCATCGAGTCGATCGGTCGCGGCAGTCCCGCTCCGATCGGCTCCCAGGGGCCGGCGCCCTCCCAGCGGTAGAGCCCCGCCCCTGCCGGCCCGCCCCCGTGCGCCTGGCGCGGCCCGTCAGCCGCCGAGACGTACCAGCGATCCGGGTCGTCCGTGTCCACGGCGAGCGCCCAGCAGTAGCGGTGCGCGCGCCCGCTGTCGGCCGGCTCCCAGCTCCACCCGCCGTCGCGGCTCCAGGCCGCCCCGCCTCCCCCGGCCTCGTAGGCCCGGCCCTCCACGTGCGGGTGCCACGCGAGCGTGTGCACGTCGCGCTCGGCCCCCTGGCGGTGGTCGGTGAAGCTCTCGCCGCCGTCGTCCGAGTACATGAGCCCGCCCAGCTCGATGCCGACCAGCAGGCGCTCGGGCCGGTGAGGATCGGGGGCGATCCAGCGCACGTGCGACGTCCAGGGGCGCTGGGGGAAGCTCCATCGCTCCCGCGACGGGATCGCCTGGAGCGCGGTGAGCTCGTCCCAGGGCTCGCCCTCCCCACTGCGGAACAGGCGGCTGGGCTCGGTGCCCGCGAAGAGCGCGCCGTCACCGGCGCCGATTGCGACCGAGAAGACATCGGCCTCGGGAAGGTCGGCCGGCCGCCAGCTTGCGCCGTCGTCTGTGCTGAGGAGGGCGCCGTCGCGGGTTCCCACGAGCAGCCGTCCCCGGCTGGCGGCCACGCAGCGGGCCGGCGTCTTCTCCAGCAGGGAGGAACTCTCCCACGTCCGTCCGGCGCCTTCGAGCCGGACGAGCCCGTCGCCGGTGCAGATCAGCAGGCGTGGCATGCCGTTGCCGAGGATCGCACACGCTGCGCCCTGGGCCCGGAGGAGATCGTCCGTCGTGGTTAGATTCCGGAGCGTGAACGCCTACCACGTGATCGGCGGACTGTTCGCGCTCTGGGCCGTCACGCTGACGGCGCTCGGGCTCACACGGGAGGGCTTCCCGCGGGCCGGGGGCCAGACCCTCGCGGTGGGCACGCTCTCCGTGCTGCTGGCCCTGTCCACGATCGGCGCCGCCATCATCACCGGCGCGCTCGAAGAGGACGAAGAAGAAGCGGAGGCAGCCGCCGAGCCGGCCGCGGGCGAGGGCGGCGGGCGCACGCTCAGCCTGAGCGCCGACCCCGGCGGCGAGCTGAGGTTCGACGCCCAGAAGCTCGAGGGCCGCGCCGGGAGGGTCACGATCGAAATGAAGAACCCGTCCTCGGTCCCCCACAACGTCTCGATCGAGGGCGACGGAGTGGACGAGGAGGGCAAGACGGTCGAGCAGGGCGCCACCTCCACCGTCAGCGCCGAGCTGCGCCCAGGCGAGTACGACTTCTACTGCTCGGTCCCCGGACACCGACCAGCCGGGATGGAGGGCACGCTGACCGTCAGGTAGGGGGCGGGTTGGACACGGAGGATCAGCCTGGGCGGTTGCGCTGGGTGTCCGACTGCTTGCGCGCCCCGATTCCCGCCTCTAGGGTGGGTCCCTGGCCCCAAAGGGACCGCTCTCTGGCCGACCGAGGTGTCCCGATGTCCGATGGCCGTGCTCGCACCTGCGTGCTCTCGCTGCTGACGGCGCTGCTGTTCGCGCTAGCCGGGTGCGGCGGCGATGGCGACAACGGGGGCGGGAACGGCGGCGGGGATGGCGGCGGGGTCAGGCAGGGTGGGTCGATCACCATCTCGCAGGGCTCTCAGCCGGACTCCCTGGACCCGGCGCTCAGCTACACGGTCAACGCTTGGGAGGCGCTATGGCTCGTCTACACCCCGCTTCTTTCGTACAGGCACGCTGCGGGGAAGGAGGGCGCGGAGTTGATCCCAGGCGTGGCCGAGGAGTTGCCGACCATCTCGCCCGACGGCAAGACGTACGAGCTGAAAATGCGCGACGGCCTCAGGTACTCGGACGGCACGCCGGCGAAGGCCTCCGACTTCGAGCACACGATCAAGCGCGTGCTCAACCTGGAGTCGGGCGGCTCCGCATTCTTCCTGGGAATCGAGGGCGCCCAGGACTACGTGGACGCTCGCAAGGCCGAGGCTGACATCCCTGGCATCGAGACCGACGATCGGACCGGCGAGATCACGATCAAGCTGACCGAGCCGGATGGCACCTTCTCGAACGTGCTCGCGATGAACTTCGCTGGGCTCGTGCCGGGCGACACGCCCTTCGAGAACCTGACCAAGCATCCGCCCCCCGGCATCGGCGCGTACAAGATCACGGAGTCGGTGCCCAACCGGCGGTTCGTGCTGGAGAAGAACAACCGGTTCAGCCTCCCGGGCACCCCCACGGGCAACCTCGAGAGGATCACGACGGTCATCGTCGCGTCGCGGGCGCGCCAGGCGCAGGACGTGATCTCTGGGGAGCTCGACTACATGCAGGCTGCGCCGCCACCGGACATCAAACCTGAGATCAGGGCCAAGTATTCGGACCGCTACGAGGAACACGTTACGAACTCCACCTACTACCTCTTCATGAACACTCGGGTGGCGCCGTTCGACACGAAGGAGGTTCGTGAGGCGGTCAACTACGGCATCGACAAGCCGGCGCTGGCGCGGCTGTTCGCCGGCGAGTTGGCGGTCGGCTGCTCGTTCCTCCCGCCCGGCATGCCAGGGTACGAGCAGGCGCTCGACCTCGAGGATTGCCCATGGGGCGACCCGAACGAGCAGCCGGATCTGGAGAAGGCCCGGCAGCTTATCGCCGACGCCGGCGCTGGGGGCGCCGATGTGACCGTCTGGGGCAACACCCTCGACCCGGACGCCCAGCTCACCGAGGCCTACGCCGACATGCTCAACAAGATCGGCCTCGACGCGAAGCCGAAGCTCATCGACGCCGGTGTCTATGTCCAGACCGTTGGCAGCGCCAAGACACGTGCGCAGACCGGCGTCTACAACTGGTTCCAGGACTTCCCCCACCCGAAGAACTTCATGTTCCTCGTGGACGGCAAGTCGATCCAACCAACCAACAGCCAGAACCTCGGCAACGTCGACGACCCCGAGATCACCTCGGGCATCGTCGAGCTAACCCGGGAGCCGGAACTGACCGGTGAGGTCGCGGACGGGTGGGGCGAGCTCAACAGGCAGCTAGTCGACGAAGCCTGGATCGCCCCCTATGGGCACCTCAAGGTGTCCACCTTCGTCTCTGAACGGATGGACTTCGACAACTGCACGTTGTTCCACCCGGTCTACTACAACGACTACTCGAGCTTCTGCCTCAAGTAACCGGCGACCGGGGCAGCTCAGGAGCGGGCGATCAGTACCGCCTCGCTCCACCAGTCGACCTCCTTGTCGCGGCCACCGCGGTCGACCAGCGCCATCGCCGTGGCAAGTGCCGGCTCCCCCCGCTTGAAGTCGTCCGGGGTCGACATCTTCGTCTCGATGGCCCACGTGTCTTTGAAACCAGTGCCGCCATTGTCGCCCTCACCGGAAGCGGCGGCCGCATGCCCGTCGGGTCCGTTCTGGATGATCCATACGTAGACCCAGGTCAGCGTGCCTCCCGGAGCGGGGCCGCCTGCGGATGGTCCAGGTAGGCCGCCGACGGCTGCCGACTGATCGGGACGATCCGGACGCCGAAGCGAAGGGTCGAAGTTTGGCCTAGTTCCCATGATGCACCTCAATCGTCTCAGTCACCTGCGAGCTCAGCAAGCTCCACTCTGGCTTGCTCCGCGGCAACCACGTTTCCCTTACGCTCATAGAGCCCAAGCCCCTCGGCGAGCGTGGCCCGGGCCTGGTCGAAGCGCCCTGCCTGCCGGAGCACGGTTGCGAGATTGGTCAACGCGTCGCCTCTGTCGTTGATGAAGTCGCTCCTTTCCGCAAGCGCAACGGCCTCTCGGGCGAGTAGCTCGGCATCCTCTATGAGGCCGCGCCCCGCGAGCGTCCTGGCGCGAACGCTGCGCCACAGGATTTGGTCAATCAGATGGTCGGCGGGCGCGAGCCGCTCGCTGAGCTCGGCGAACCGCTCAGCCTCCTCATCGCGTTGCTGCGCTAGCAACGTCTGAGCGAGTAACGCCGCCGTCGTAGAGAGCTCAGCCGTGTGTCCCATCTCTTCGAGAGCCGTGTACCCCTTCCGCAGGCTTCGCTCGGCCGCCACCGGGTCCCCGGCGAGCAGGTCGACTCCCGCGGCGGTGTGCGAAACGGCACGGCTGAGGGTCAGTCCGAGCTCTTCGAACGTCACGAGGCTGGCGGCTAACAGCTCGCGCGCGCGGTCGAAGCGACCCCCCATCGCATGCAGCCCCGCGAGCGGCTGCAACACATGCGCCGCGGCCGCGAGATTCCCGCTCACCTCACCCCGGATGGCCTCGCACCGGCGGATCGCCTCGGCGACGGGCGTGGGGCCCCACCACAGCGAAGAGGCGAGCCAACCCAGGATCTCGATCCGCTCGTGCTCGGCGCCTGCCCGGCGGGCGTGCGCCGCCGCTTGCTCCCACGCCGAGGCCGCGGCGCCGGCCTGGGCCTCGATCCAGTGCAGCCAGGCGCGAAGTCGAAGCGCGTCACACAGGCCGTGCTCGTCGTCGGCTCGTTCGAAGATCGGGAGGACTTGCTCGACGACGGCCGCCGCTTCCGCGGTACCTTCGGACTCGCCGCGGTGCAGTCGCAAGAACTGCTGGTGGACGAGGACGTGGGCGCGGGCGTGATCGTCCTGACCAGCGGCCGCCACGCGGCTCGCATCCGCCAGCAGCTGGTCGGCATCAGCGAGCCGCCCGGCCTCGATCAGCACCGCACCGAGCTCGGGCAGCAGCCTCGCCTGGCGAGACTCGTCCTCGGCGAGCAGGGCGGCGGCGCGCTCGAGCAGGCTGACGGCCCCCGTGTGGTCGCTCCGGGCGAACGCCCTCCGGCCCGCCGCCTCGAGGTGTTTCGCCCCGCGCGCCGCTAGCGCCTCGGCGTCGGAGTCGGACGCCCCGAGCTCCCCTAGGAGGTGGTGGGCCTGCTCGAGGTGGTAGCCGACGATCTCCTCGAACGCGCCCAGCCGCGATCCCACGGTTTGCTCCATCCACGAGGCGAACCGTTGGTGCAGCTCCGCCCGCGTCTCTTTCGGAAGGGAGCGGTAGGCCGCGTCGCGGATCAACATGTGCCGGAAGCGGAAGGCCTCGTCGCCGGCCAGGCTCGACTGGTCGGGACGGATCAGGTCGCGTCGGACGAGCGCCGTCAGGTCGCGCTCCACCAGGGCCGCCAGGGCCCCGGGCGCGAGCGCGTCCAGCGCTCCGCGGTGGAACACCGTGCCCTCCACGGAGGCGTGCGCGAGCAGCGCCCGCTCGTCGTCGGGCAGCCCCTCGAGGCGCGCCGCCAGCAGAGCATGGATCGACGGCGGGACCGGCAGATCCGCCGGCTCGTCCGCGACCGTCCAGCGGCCGTCGTCGCGGCGCAGCAGCCCGTCCTCGATCAGCACCGCGAGCAGCTCTTCGGCGAACAGCGGATTGCCCTCGGTGGCGTGGGCGATCCGTGCCACCGCCTCGGGCGGGAGGGTCGCCTGGCTGAGGAGGTTCGTTATCAGCTGCGTGGTGTCGTCCTCGCTCAGCGGCTCGAGCA
>JBOGXT010000068.1:0-2212 GCA_050694635.1 Thermoleophilaceae bacterium | reverse complement strand
AGCTGGCCGTGATCGCGTCCGTCCGCCACCAAGACACGCGCTACGACGAGCTGTTGATGGCGGGCGTCGATCGCGCCGAGGCCCGCGACCGCGTGCGCGAGGACGTCGAGCGGGTGCTCGAGAGCTGGCGTCGCGGATGAGCGCCCCGAAGCGCACGCCGGTCTACGGGCCCGAGCCGTGGCTGAAGGTCGGCAGCGTCGAGTGGAGCCATTGGGACCTGTGGTTCTGCGTGGTGGCGCGGCTGGACCACGAGGGCGACCTCGCGGCGCTGGCCGAGGGGGTCGCCGCCGGTTAGCGGTTCTCTGGCCGTTCCGACACGGAGCGCAAGCTCAGCCATCTCGACGACCTGGCCGCGCGCCTGCAGGCGGCCGACTCGAAGCCGGCGCCCTTGTGATGAGCGCCGATGGGCGATGAGCAGCACGCCGCGCGAGCACCTTTACCAGCGAGCGCTGCGCGGACGCTGGGACCCGCTTCCCCGCCCAGCCACAGCCCTGGTACGACCGGATGATCCATCAACTCGAAGAGCGGTGGCTTACCAGAACGCCACCTTCCGCCTCGAACGGCGCATCGAGAAGGTGCGCGATCGCAACGACCATGCCACGGCATCGGATCCGGCCCAGCGGCTGGCGGCCAGACGCGCGCTGGTGACCTACATGTACTCGACGATGGAACGCTGCAACGACGCCTACGGCGTCCTCGGCCGGCTCGGACAGGAGGCACTGATCACATACGCGACGCTCCCACCCGGAAGGCCGGGATCGTCGCCGAGGACTGGTGCGAGGACCTGTGCGAGCTCGTGACCTGGGAGCGCTACGGACTTCTCCTCGGGCATGAGACCGCCGTGTTCGCGAACATCCACGGAGCGCTCGCCGACCATGCCGAGCGGTTCCTGGTCGCCCTGGCCAACGATCTGCGCACCCACCGTCTCGCTTACGAGGCGGGCGAGGCGCAGCAGAGCGTCGCCCATCTCCAGATCGCGCACGGCCGCGTCACGTGCTTCATCGCGACAGCCGCCGCGCTCGGATCGGACCACTGGCGACCGATCGTCGCCATGGCAGAAGCCGCGCTCACGCGTGGCCGGACCGACATCGCGCGCGCGACGTTCGCGGCCGCCGACCGACCAGAAACGCGCCAGGATTACCTGTGCCGGCGCTGCATCGAGCTGACCGGCGCCGCGCCGACGGCGGCGCAGTAGCTCCGAGTCCCGCGCCGGCCTGCCGGTAGCATCGCGTGAGCATGACGATCCGGCTGCTCGCGACCTACGAGTTCATCGACAAGGAGGGGCGCGCCGCCGGCACGGTGCGCCTCCCCGTCGTCGGCTACGCCGCGCCCGACGAGGATGGGCG
Source organism: Thermoleophilaceae bacterium (assembly GCA_050694635.1). GTDB lineage: Bacteria > Actinomycetota > Thermoleophilia > Solirubrobacterales > Thermoleophilaceae > JACVRW01. The sequence goes on along the minus strand of JBOGXT010000068.1, from coordinate 866 downwards.
GGAACGCGCGCGAGTCCTGCTGCTCAGCGGCGATGACCCGTACCTCGTCGACTTTCACCCCGACAGCACGGTCGAAACCCAGTACGGCACGCTCGAAGCGCTGCTGATCGACGCCGTCGCCGATCCGATCCCCGCCCAACCGGGCTGGATCGCCGAGATCTGGATCAACCGGCCCGACGCGGATCCCGAGCTGCTCGGCGCGTATCCCGTGCTCGCCTGGGAGCCGGAACCGCAGACAAGCTTCGACGACTACCCCCAAGGACACGCGGTCCTCCTGATCCCGGACCGACACGACGGTGTCGGCAGCCACTCCGGGCCCGTCAGCACCCGCGACTTGCCGGGGCACGTGCGCTACCGCCGCGAAGAGGCGGCAACGCGCGGGTCAGACGACCGGGACTGACGCCCGCCCGGGACACTCCGAGGCGCCAAGCGCTCACGCAGCTGCAATCGGAGGCTCGCCCCGCCAACCGACTGGGAGCTCGCACGCGCCGCCCGAGCCTCGGGACCGGCTCGCTCTGGCCCGCAAGCTTGAGTCGATGGGCGTGGGAGGGTCACGATCGGTACCGTACCTGACTCACGATCTGTCCACCCCGATAGTCACAATCTGTCCCGATGCCTCCCAAGCTGGTCGCCCGGCAGATCCGCCCTCTTCTCCTCGAGGCGCTCGCCGAGAGCCGTGCAGCCGCGCTGCTCGGCGCCCGCCAAGTCGGAAAGAGCACGCTCGTTCGAGAGCTCTCGGCGAGCGACTACCGGGCGCGTTTCATCACCCTCGATGACGAGCTGACCGCGAACGCCGCGCGAGCCGACGCCACAGGATTCGTTGCCGAGATCGAAGGGCCGGCAGTGATCGACGAGATCCAGCGCGT
>JBOGXT010000067.1:0-11912 GCA_050694635.1 Thermoleophilaceae bacterium | reverse complement strand
GCCAGGAGCAGCGCCGCCACGGCCCAGGTCAGGCCGGCCGACGGCAGCCCGGCGCCGTAGCCGACGACGTAATCGGCGAGCTCTTAGATCGCTGCTACCGGGCCAGCGCCAGCCTAGCGCCCAGGCCCCGTGGAGCGCGGCGAGTCCCGCGAGGGTGCCGGGTACCAGCACGCCGAGTAGCCGCAGCCGACGGCGCTGGGGCTCGTCGGTCTGCGGGGCGGCCAGCTTCCCGCGTAGGCGCGCGAGCCGGAGATCGAAGCCGTTGAGGCACCGCAGCCAAATCGGATGGCGTGCTGGCTGGTCCAGTCGTCCCGTACTGACGAGCTGGGCTCGGTCCAGGATGTCCTCGACCAGCGCGTCGTGTTGGCCGAGGAGGATCGGGCGAAGCAGGACGAGCTTGCGCTCCAGCTCCGTGTCGAGGGTGTGCCTGAGCCGGGTACGCTTTCGGCCGAGCGCGTCGACCTCGAAGCTATGGGTACCGCGCAGCCCGGATCCGGGCGTGAAGGCGAAGACGACCCTCCGGCCCGGCTCGTACGCGGCGACGGAGTAGCGGGTCGAGCCGTGGCCCCCGCTGGCGCCGACCGCCAGCGGACGATCGAGCTCGATCGCGTTCGTGGGCCAGCGATCGACGGGCCAGAGCCGGTCGTCTTCGCTCGCCAGGCCGTCCAGTAGCGCGCCCACGCGCTCCGGGGGAACCGGAAGCTCGCGGGCGTGTACCGAGTGAATTCTCATGGCTTCTCCCTACGGTTAAGTATGGTTCCTCCATACCATAGCGTATTGTCCGTACGGGGCCGTATAGTAGTGGGGATGGTCCCGAGGGGAAGGTCACGGCGCGGGGAGGCGGCCGGTGGTCGGGCGTCGCCGGCCGCCGATCCAGCGCCCTCCAGAGTGCGCCTGAGTCGGGAGGACTGGGTGCGGGCGGCGCTGCTGGCCATCGCCGAAGGCGGCACGGCGGCGGTCGCCGTGGAGCCGCTCGCTGCCCGTCTCGGCGCCACCAAGGGCAGCTTCTACTGGCACTTTCGCGACCGCCAGGATCTCCTCGAGGCCGCGCTGGCGACCTGGGAGCGTGTGGCCACCGACGAGATCATCGCCGAGCTCGAGAGCGTCGCTGATCCGGTGGAGCGCTTGCGCAGCGTGATGGCAATCGCCATGGAGCTCGAGGAGGACGAGTACCCAGATGTCCGGCTCCTGCCCTCCGCCACCGACCCGCTGGTCGCGCCGGTGGCGGCGCGCGTACAGAAAAAGCGGCTCGCGTTTCTGGGGCGCTGCTTCCGCGACATGGGCTTCGCGCCCGCCGAGTCGCGCCGCCGGGCACGGCTCGCCAACAGCGTCTACATCGGCTGGTTCCACCAGCGACTGGTCGAAGCGGAGGGCCACGCCACGCCCCGGCAGCGGGCCGACTACCAGCGCGCCGCCCTCAAGCTGCTCACCGCGCGCCTGGAATCCGACGATTGATCGCTTTGGAAGTGCCGGAAGTCCTAGCGGTCAGACGTTCATGGCCCTCGGCCCAAACAGATCTCCAATCGAGGACCCTGGAGCGCCTGGCGATCTCGCTCGCCCGCGAGCGCTGGGGGGCCGAGCGCGTAGCCGCACTCCGGGAAGCGAACGAACGACTGGCCAAGGCACTGCAAAGCGGGCGATGCCCGCGGTGCTTCAGAGGCCGACACGAACCTTCACCGGCAGATCGTGGTCGCAGCTGACAACCCTGAGGGTCGGCGAGGAGGCGCTGCAGCCGGCCTAGCCAATCGGATGCCCGCCCGAGCCCGACATCAACTGATCTTGCGCGGCCGGCTCCCGCAAATCTCCTGCCGCCACCGCTCTGGCGTGGACGGCTCTGAGCGACCGAGCGGCCGCACAAGCTCCCCCAGCGGGGACACCCGATCAACCATCCGGTCGCCGGCCCCAGCAGGGCCGCGGACCGAGATAACGCTGGGCGCCCGAGCGCGTCACCGAGAACGCCGCCTCCCCGACGCGCACGCGCCACCGCGAATCCAAACGGCAGTCAGGCCAGTCACCCGGGACGACGCGCTTGCCGCGGGTCCCTGGACAGATAAGGAGAGCCGACAGGTGATGAGCACAAGCAACGGCAGGCCGATCCTCGTCCTTGGGGCGAACGGGAAGACCGGAAGGCGCGTCGCGCGGCGGTTGCGCGAGCGTGGGCTCGCGGTGCGGCCCGGCGGCCGCTCGGGAGATCCGCCATTCGATTGGGAGCGGCCGGAGACATGGGGTCAGGCGCTCGACGGAGCCCGGGCGGTCTACGTGTCCTACTACCCGGACCTGGCGGCGCCGGGCGCAGTCGAGGCGGCGGGGTCCTTCGCCGAGCTGGCGGTGAAGCAGGGCGTCCGCCGCCTGGTGCTCCTCGCCGGGCGCGGCGAGCCGGAGGCCGAGGAGGCTGAGAAAGCTGTGAGACAGTCCGGCGTGGAGCTGACGATCGTGCGCTCGACGTGGTTCGCCCAGAACTTCTCCGAGGACTACATGCTCGAGCACGTACTCAGCGGCGTGGTCGCGCTGCCCGCGGGTGACACGCCGGAGCCCTTCGTCGACGGCGAGGACATCGCCGATGTCGCGGTCGCGGCGCTTACCGATGATCGGCACGTCGGTGCGCTGTACGAGCTCACGGGCCCGCGCTTGCTGACCTTCGGCGACGCTGTCGGCGAGATCTCGGCGGCGACGGGCCGCGCGCTCCGCTACCAGCCCGTGTCGATCGAGGAGCACGCGGCCGCCGCGGCGGAGCGCGGGGTCCCGGGCGACGTGGTCGAGCTGCTCACCTACCTCTTCACCACCGTGCTCGACGGGCGCAACGCGAAGCTCACCGACGGCGTCCAGCGCGCGCTCGGACGCGAGCCGGCCGACTTCGCCGACTTCGCGCGGCGGACCGCGGCGACCGGGGTGTGGAATGTCTGACGCGCTGCTCGTGCTCACCCTGCTCACCGCGCTCGGCGCCGGCCTCGTGGCCGGGGTCTTCTTCGCCTTCTCGAACTTCGCCATGGCCGGACTCGGGCGGATCCCGAAGCCGGAGGGGATCCGGGCGATGCAGCAGATCAACATCACCGTCATCAACCCGTGGTTCATGACGGCGCTGTTCGGCACCGGGCTGGCGTGCCTGGCGGTGATCGTGGTTGCGCTGGCGGACTGGGACGGTTCGTACGGGTGGTACCTGGTGGCTTCGGGGGCCGTCTATGTCGTCGGCTGCGTCGGCGTGACGATGGCGTTCAACGTGCCGCGCAACACCGCGCTCGCGCAGGCCGACGCCGACAGCGCCGAGGCCGCCGGCGTGTGGGACCGCTACCTGGTCGAGTGGACGGCCTGGAACACCGTCCGGACGGTCGCCTCACTAGCGACCACGGCCGGCCTGATCGGCGCGATCGCCGCCGCGTGAACCGAACGGTGCCCGGATCCGGAACCCTGATCGTGTTCGCGCTGGCCGCGATCGCGCCGCGCGCCGTCTCGAATGGCGATCGACCTGCGGCACGGGCCGTTGGCCTCAGCCAAAATCGTCGCTTCCGTGCGCCCGAGACCGCGTTCACGGACGCTGGCGCTCACGGGCATACCACCAGACGGGTGTCAGCGGGACATGTCGCCGCCGCCGCGTCGCTTCCTCACGCCATCGCGGGCGGCGTGTGTCCCGGTGGAGTCCCGTGACCGAGGTGGGCCGGCTGGTACGACACGGCTCGTTGCTCAATGCGGTCGAGCTGCTGAGCTCCTCCCCAGCCGTCCAGGTCGGCGCGTGGTTGCTGGTGCTTGGCGCGGACTCCACGGCGTCGTCGCCGAGCGCCCGCCGCAAGCGCGCCGGCGTCGCGGTGATGACCTGGGCGATGGCCGCCGCGGCTCAGTCCGGGTCGCCGGGCTGGGAGCCATCCATCTCGTCGACCGCCCCCGTCGCCGGTGGGTCCGGGGGGTCGACGTGCAGTCGTCGGTGATTCTCTGGGAGCGGTGCATGCGGTCGCGGCCGAACGCGGGTGCGAAACGCGCCGGGCTCGACGATCAGGACGTGGATCCCGAGCGGCCCGACTCCCGCTGCCAGCGATTCCGACATGGCCTCGAGAGCGAACTTGGCCGAGCAGTAGGCGCCGAACCCCGGCGGAGCGAGCTGGGCGCCATGCCCGTCAGTGACTGGTCGGGTATCAGCCCGGACGTCTCGGGTCGACCCGAGTTGCGTCGTCAGCCACCGGCGGTGGCGGCGCTTGGTGTAGGGCCGCGAGCAGTGGCAGGAGCTCGGGCGTCTTCTCGGCCTCGTCCAGAGCCGAGGCGAGCACATGGTCGTGCGTCGGACGGGCCGCCGCCAGGCACTCCGATCCCTGCTGGGTGAGCTCGGTGTAGATGCCTCGCCGGTCGTCCTGGCAGAGCACGCGGGTCAGCAGGCCGCGGTCCTCGAGCCGGTTGACGAGTCGAGTGGTCGCGCTGCCCGAAAGCGCCGCCGCGCGCGCGAGCTGTTCCTGAGCGTACGGACGGTCGACCGGCACGTTTCCCGAATTCTCGACAAGCTCGATGTACGGACGCGCACGGCCGCCGCAAGCCAGTTCGAGCGCGCCCGAAGCCAGCCGATTGCCTGAGGAGCGCGCCAGCGGCACCAGCGCCGCGTAGCTCGACGCCCCCAACAACACACGGCCCGAAGCGCCCCCTTGCCCACGGAAGGAGTAGCACCGGTAACCGCCCTCGACACGCCTGCTCCGGACGACAACCGAGCGTCTCGCGGCGTCCACTCAACCAATTGGGTGACGCTCGGTTGCGAGGAGTGAGCGGGGAGTGGCTGGAGGGACGCCGGGAGCGCCTGTGTGGCGCTCCCGCTCCCGGGTGTTGGTCAGAGTCGCAGTCCGGCTGTGGCGGACATCATCGGGGCACGTCTGGCGTGGACGCTGGCGATGATCTCCTCGGGGGAGATGCCTTGCAGGTAGATGGATGTGGTGCCGAGATTGGCGTGCCCGAGTTGGGCGTTGGATGATGTTCAGCGGCACGCCCTCGCGAGCGAGCTCGAGCGCGTGGGCGTGGCGCAGCTGGTGAGGAGCGAAGCGGCGCCGGACACCGGCTTGCGCGGCGAGCCGGCGCAGCTCGACGCGCACGCCGGCGCTCGACCACGGCCGGCCGCGGGTCGGCCCGTCGATGATGCAGAACAGCGGGCCGACAGGCAGCTCGACGCGGGCGGCGAGCCAGGGTTCGCAGCTGCTCCCAGCCCCAGGCGTCCATCCCGATCTCGCGCCGGCGCCCGCCCTTGCCGTTGCGCACGAGCACCGAGCCGCGGCCGGGGTCGAGGTCGCGCTCGGTCAGCGCGAGCGCCTCCTGCACGCGCAACCCGCCGCGCCAGAGCGCGACGATCATTGCCCGCAGCCTGAAGCCGTGGCGATCGTCGGCGGCTTGGCGCATCACCGCGATGATCTCCTCCACGGTCGGCGGGTCGGCCGGGTAGCGCATACCCTTGTTGCGCGGCGGTCGCCCGGCGTGATAGCCCGGCAGCGTGGCGGGTGAGCGGCGCCGACCCGCGGCATCGAAAGCGGCAGAGACGGTCATGGGATCCTCCTCCCATTCGAACGGCGGACAGTGCGCGCCGCTCTACCAGCACGCGCGGCGATCGGCGAGAGACGCCCGCCCCGTCTCACCCCCGCGCTACGCTGGGGTTTGTGGAGCGTTCCGTAGAGAGCACGACCCCGACGGCCGAGACGCCGGCGCTTAGCGCTGAGCAGCGCGCCGAGCGCTTGCAGCGGCTGGCCGAACGGCTGCGCAGCCCCGACGGACTTGACCACGACGCGCTCGCGCAGATCGAAGAGCTGAACGGCGACGAGCAGTAGCGGCTGCGGTGGACGCCGACCAGCTGCTGCGCGGCGACGCGCCCTTCGTCGCCGATACCTCAGCCTGGTGGCGCGCGGCGACGCTCCCCGACGAGCTGGGATCGCTGCTGCAGCGCGCGGTACTCGACGACCGCCTCTGGATCACCCCGATCGTGCGGATGGAGATCCTCTACTCGGCCCGCACCAGCGCCGAGTACGCCGAGCTCGAGCTAGAGCTCGACGCGTTGCGCATCCTCCGCAACGACCGCGCCGTCGCGGACGCAGCGACAAGCGCGCTCCGCGAGCTGGCCGCGCGCGCCGACGGCTACCACCGCGTCCCGCCCACCGACGCCCTGATCGCCGCCGCAGCAGCCGAACACGGCGGACTCGCCGTACTCCACCGAGATGGGCACTTCGACCGGCTCGCCGAGGTCCTCAGCTTCCAAAGCATCCCGCTCCCAGGACCGTGAACCTGGGCTCCCGCTCCACCCGGGCGTAGCGGGAGCCGACACCTCACCGGCGAGACGCCTGATCCTCGTCCCCTCGGGGCGTCTGCCGCGACTCCGCCGAGACGCTCGCTCGTCGCGCGGTGCGGGAGCGCCCCTCGCCGCCTCGGGGTGTTACGCGCTCATTTCCGGTGGACACGCAGCTGTTCGAGGGCGCCTCGGGATCAGATCTCACGCGCGAAGTGCTCCGCCAACGCTGCGTGTATGACCGGGCCGCCGCACCCCCCGCTCAAGCAGCCGCTTGCTGCACCGCGCGTCTCGTGACCTCCACGTAGCGCTCGGGCTGCAGCATCTCCTGGCTGGGGTCCTCCTGGAGCAGCCCCCTAGCGCCGGCTCGTGGCACGGCGGCGGCCAAATGAGCGGGGCTGGCACGGTGGCTTAGGGTTGGTCCAGGAGCGGACGGTAGTTGGTGTGGAGGATGCGCCGGCCGAGGAATCGCAGGACGTTGTCCCGGATCGCCGGTGGCAGATATCGGGTGTGATCGCGGCGGTGGGGCTGGGCGCGGACCCAGTCGGTTCTGGGCCGGCGCTTGGCCTCGAACGCCGCGATGGCGTCGGGGATCGCCGGGATCGTGTGCAGGCAGTCTGTGAGCACAGTGCGTCCTCGAGTGCCATCGCCGCGCCTTGGGCCATGTTCGGCGAGGTCGCGTGCGCTGCGTCGCCGATCAGCACAACGCGCTCACGCCCCCAGCGGTCGAGCGCGACCTCCTCGATCGTCGAGACGTGGATGTCGGCCGCGACGTCCAGCTTCGCAAGCAGCGTCGCGGCGGGATCCGCGAATTCCGAGAACAGCTCGCCGAGCCGCTCTGGCGCGACTTGCTCGGGTGTGTCGGGGCCTGGGCGTGAGACGACGTCGCAGTAGCAGTACACGCGGTCGCCGGCGATTGGAAGCGTCAGGAACGCCGTGCCGTGCCCCAGCATCACCGACCACGTCGTGACCTCAGGGGGTCGGGGCGCCAGGAAGCGCCAGCCGATCTGGCCCACGGGGCGGGGCACGGCCGTCGGCTTGAACGCCAGCCGGCGCACCGCGCTGTGGATCCCGTCCGCCCCGACCACGAGATCGTACGCGCCGCTCGTTCCGTCACTGAAGTCGACGGAGACCGCGCCGTCGCGCTGATCGAGGCGCTTGACGGCCAGCCCGATTCGGATCGGCAACTCACCCGCCGCCTCGCGGAGGAGCGCGTGCAGCTCGGCCCGATGCACCGCGAGGCACGGCCCGACCGCTGCCCACAGCTCGGCGACGTCGACCTCGCATAGCAGTCTGCCGTGGTGGTCGTAGAAGCGCTGGCGCGCGATCTCGACGGCTCGTGAGGCGACCTGCGCCTCCAGGCCGAGGGCACGGAGGGCGCGAGCGGCGTTGCCGGGCAGATACATGCCGGTACCGGCGGGCCGCCACGGGCGTTCGCGCTCGGCCACCTCGACCTCGACGCCGGTTCGCGCGAGCATTGGCGCGAGCGCCAGCCCGGCGATACCGCCGCCCACGATCAGTACGCGCCTTCGGTCCATGTGGGGCCCTCGCATCAGGGCGTCACGCTCGGACCGGCCCGGCGGGCTGACCGTTCCGGCGGGACGCTGCGATGTGCGTGGCGATGTGCTCCGCGTCGCTCCCGACCCCGCCGACCAGCGACGAGGCCAGTGCATGCAGGAAGACCAGCCCTACGAAATACAGGCCCGGTTCGGATTTCACGATGCCGCGGTCGTGGACCGGGTCTCCGTCCTCGGCGAAGACCGGAAGGTCGATCCAGGTGAAGTCCGGCACGAACCCGGTGCACCAGATCACGTTTGTGACGTCGACGTCCCGTCCATCGTCGAGCACCGGCAGCCCGCCCCGCACACCCGCCGTCCTCGGCACCCGCTCGATCCCGGCGGCGGTGAAGTCCTTTGGCCTGACCCGGGCGAGCGGGAGGCCTCGAGAGCGGAACTTCCGCCGAACCATCCGCCCGATCGGTGTCTTGACGGTCAGCACGTGCGAGACCAAGAACCAGACCACCGGCATGAGCAGCCGATCCCACCCGCTTCCGGGGCGGAAGGGTTCTTGACCCGGATGCCTCCCCGACAGCCAGGTCCGGTGACCTCTGGACACCTCCAGGGCGATCTCCGCCCCCGAGTTGGCGGCGCCTACGACGAGGACGCCGCCGTCCCGAAGCTGGGATGGATCCCGGTATTCGCTGGAATGCAACTGCACGACGCCCGGATCGAGCTGGGCGGCGAAGGCGGGAATCCTGGGGCGCTGGTACGCGCCCGATGCCACGACGACGCGGTCGGCCTCGAACCGGCGGTCCCCGGCCGCGACGACGTACCGGTCCGCCTGTCTGGAGAGCCCGTGCACGCGGACGCCGGTTCGAATCGGGAGATCGAATCTGGCCGCGTAGGCCTCCAGGTACCCGGCCACCTCGTCCTTGGTGGGGAAAGACCAGGCGGGCGCGGGGAAGGGCCAGCCCGGCAGCCCGTCGTAGCGCGCGGGGGTGAACAGGCGAAGCGAGTCCCACCGCTTGCGCCAGCCGTCGCCGATCCGCTCGTTCGCGTCCAGGATCACGAAGGGGAGGCCGCGCGTCGCCAGGTGGTAGCCCGTCGCGAGGCCCGCCTGACCGCCACCGATAATCACGGTCTCGACGTGCGCGGAGCCGTCCATCCTTCGGCCCGGGCTCATCGCCGAACGGCCTGGTCGGCTTCGGTCACGTCGAGCGCGGTGCGCAGCGCCTCCAGGAACGCCTCCGGCCGCTCGATGGCGGGGTCGTCGCGGGCGTTCTCGATCACGTGCAGCGGCCAGCCGTGGCGGGCGCTGGCGGCCTCCGCGACGCTCAGCCGCACCCCGAGATCGTGGCGGCCCCAGATCAGGGTCGTCGGAACGGCGATCCGGTCCAGGTCCGCCGGCGGGATCGCCGACGCGAGCTGTCTCATAAGACTGCGCATCGCGGCCTTGACGCTCGGTGTACGAAAGCGGTCCAGGGCGTACGCCGCCATCCATTCGTAGCGCTCGCCCATCTCGGCGCGCACCCGATCCAGATCGGCGAAGCAGTAGTGCCGGAACCCGCGTTCGAGGCCGCGCCCGGTCGGTCGCAACATGACGCCGATGAAGGAGAGCGCCATGCCCGGCGGTGGTCGGAACCGAGCCAGCCCGTGCGTGTCCACCAGCACCAGTCGATCGATACGGTCGCTGTGCTCGATCGCGAAACGAGCGGCAAGGGCGCCGCCAGCGCCCTTCCCCACCAGCACGGGCGGGATCGCGCAGGTCTGCTCGATGAGCTCGTCAAGCCACGTCAGGACGGCCGCGGCATCGGGAGGACGGTCGGACACCTCCGACGCCCCGAGACCAGGCAGGTCAGGTGCGATGACCCGGTGGGTCGTCACCAGGTCCGGGATCACCCGCATCCACACGGCCGCGAACTCCCCCTGCAGGAAGACGATCGGTGGGCCGTCACCGCCTTCCAGCACGGCGGTGGACACCCCGGCCAGCTGCACGCGTCGCTCGCTGACGGGCAGGCCGGACAGGAGTCGCTCACGCGTGCCCTCACCGGCGGTCCGTCGTCCACGTTCCTTCACTTCCTGCTGCGTGCTCATGTCGCCTCTCCGGTGGCCTGCGGTACAACGCCTTCGATCGCGACGCTACGGAGCGGCCGGCGGCGCCGCTACGGGCGAAACACCCAAATCGCGCGGCGACTGACGTGGGTAATTCTGTGTAGGCGGCCTACACGAGATCGTGCTCGTAGGCGTATGCGGTGGCGGCCGCCCTGCTCGATAGGCCGAGCTTGGTGAAGATGTTGCTGACGTGGCGCGCCACCGTCTTCTCGCTCAAGAACAGGTCGGCGGCGATCGACCGGTTGGTCTTTCCGGTCGCCACCAGGCGCAGCACCTCCAGTTCGCGCGCGGTCAGCCCGCCCGGCGGCTTGTCGCGTGCCTTCCGTGACAGCGCCTGCGCTCGCGCGAGGTCAGGCGCGGCGCCGAGCTGCTCGAAGACCCAGCGCGCCGCGTCGAGCTCCATCAGCGCGGTCTCCTCGTCCCCGAGCTGTCGGCACGCGAGTCCGATGAGGACCCGGACCCGCGCGGCTTCGTAGGGAACCTCGAGCTCCTGCCACGCCGCCCACCCATGGCGCAGCGCGCCGAGCGCGGCTCGCGCGTCGCCCTCAAGCAGCAGGACCGCTCCCTGTGCATGGGCGGCGAGCGCGCGTAGCAGCGGCGCGTCGAGATCATCGGCGATCTCCGACAGCTCATCCGCGGCGGCGCGTGCCGCGCGGGCGTCACCGGCGGCAAACATGATCTCGACGAGCGCGGGAAGCAGCCGCGTCCGCGCGAGGCGGCCCTGAGCCTCATCCGCCGCGCGACGGATCGCCGCCTCCGCGGCATCGACTTGGCCCTGGCTCAGTCGGAGCCGCGCGAGGCCGGGTTGTGGCTCGCGTCCCCACCGGCTGGCCTGGTGGTACGCCTCCTCGGCCTGCGCGAGCTCGCCGCTCAGCCGATGCAGCTCGCCCTGCCGGTAGAAGGCGGCGCCAACCGCCGGCTGCGGCCGGCGGAGGAGCCGCTCACACGCCCGCTGCGCCGCGTCGAGTGCGTCCGCCCACGCGCCGCGCAGCTCCATGATCTCGGCGCGATGTACCAGGCAGTGACCGCTGAACGGGACGAGATCCGGCTGGGAGTCACACCAGTGGGTCAGCGCCGCCGTCCACTGCTGCGCCCGGTGCAGATCGAAGACCTCCTGGCACGCCTCGATCACGCTGCAGTAGACGGCGCCGGCCACGACCTCGGACACCTCGTCGGCCATGACGCCGACCATGACCTCGTCGAGCAGGGCCATTCCCTCGACGGTCCTTCCCTGCGCGATCAGCGCCCGGCCCTGAACGTTGCGGGCGAGCGTTACCAGGTTGAGGTCACCGAACCGATCGCCGATCTCGGCGGCTTGACCGGAGATCGCGTGCGCGCTCGGCCAATCTCCGGCGACCGCGCGCTGAAAGGCCTCCGGCACGAGGAGGTGCCCCCGCTCCGCGCAGTCGCGCGGGCCATCGTCGAGCAGCCTGCGCGCCCGCGCGAGCCACCCCGCACCGCGCGCGAACTCGCCGCCATTCAGCAAGACGAAGACCAGCCAGCCTGCGGATCGCGCGGCCCGCACCACGTCACCCCTGCTCAGGAGCTCGCGATGCGCACGCTCCCACACCGCCACGCTGTCCTCATCGCTGCCGATGAGGTACGCCGCCGTGGCGAGCCGCTCTAGGTCCTCCGGCTCGAGCGGCGCCTCCCGATCCGCCCCGGACAGCTCGGCGAACGCATCCGCCCACGCCCGCCGGGCGAAGCACTCCCGGCCGCGCGCAAGTGCCTCGGCCGTCGTCACGCCCTTGCCACCGACGACTCGCCGGACACGAGGGCCTCACGAGGCGCGCCCAGCAGAGCCTCGGTGTCGCCCAACACGAGAGCATCCTACGCCCGCCGCGTCGCTGCTCGCTTCGATGCGACGCGACACTCGTGCGCGCCAGAGGGTCTCGACAGAGCTGGCCGCGGCATCCAGCACTGCGGCTCCCTCAGAGTGTGTCGCTTGCCCATGAAAGGAGGCAGACCGGTTCGGCATCGTGAGACGCTCGGAGTGGACGAGGTCCGAGCGTGTCGACTGACGATCGGCTCACGCTCCCTTCCGTCAGCAATGCGGAAGCGTGGAC
>JBOGXT010000066.1:0-3346 GCA_050694635.1 Thermoleophilaceae bacterium | reverse complement strand
CCCGGGAGCTCCCGGCCTGGTCGCTCAGCAGCGTGTTCCGGAGGATCTTCTGGAACCCGGTGGTGAAGGCGCGGAAGTTAGGCTCGACCGAGAAGACCGTGGCCCGGCCCGCGCCGCGGGGCTCGTCCGCTACGGCGGCCGTGCCGCCCAGCTCCTCCGCGTTCGCCGCGAAGCCCGAGACGAACCAGTCGGCGCTGTCCGCCGGCGGGAACTCCACCGCCACGTGGGTGGGCGACGAGGCGGTCATGACCCTGTCGTACTCGTAGAAGGCGTAGGCCTCGCGCCCGACTCCGCGGCGAAGCGGCGAGTCGTCGTCCACGCGCACGCGGAACAGGCTGCCCGGCACGTCCGAGGTCGGCTCGGCGAGGCGCACGGTGCTCACGCCGAGAAGCGCGGCGAGCCTGGTGCCCTCGCGCCAGCTGACCCAGTGGCCGCCGCCCTCGACCCAGCCGCGCACCGCCTGGGCGCCGTCGGGGCCGAGCTCCGCGACCACGGGCTGGGCGTCGCCGGCGTTCGGCACGACGACGGTGTCATAGCCCGCCAGCGTGCCCGCCTTCACCTCGGCCGTCGTGACGTTCTCGTACGGGAGCCGCCAGACGCGCTCGAACAGGTAACGCAGCCAGCCGGCGGACTCGCGCGCCGACGTCGAGGTCTGCGAGAGCTGCCACAGCGCCACGCGCGGCACGCGCCCGCGCAGCTCCTCGGCGCCCGGGTCGCGCAGCTCTCCCACGTCCTGCGCCCGCGGCTGCAGCCGCTCGCCCGAGTAGCCGCCGCGCACGTTGAAGAGCAGCGGCTGGCTCCAGGCCGTGACGTCGTAGAAGTAGGGGAACGGCGTGTAGGTGTCCTCGTTCAGCATCGCCTGCACCCAGTGCTTCTGCATCTGGGCCATCGGCACCCACCAGGTGCCGGGCGGCAGCCACTCGCCGCGGGCGCGGCGCCCGTAGGGGGTGAAGTCGCTGACGTAGAGGCCCTCGCGCAGCCGGCCGACCTCCACGTCCATCCGCTGGAGGCGGCGGATCAGCGCCTGCACCTCGCGCTGCTTCGAGTCGCGCTCCTCGGTGATGAAGTAGTGGCGCACCGGGCGGTCGGGTACCTCGGTCACGACCTCGTTGCCCGGGTTCACGATCTCGTTGGGCTCGAGCGTGCCGGCCTGGCCCTGGCGGTAGGCCTCGCGCCAGGCGCCGGCCCACTCCTCGAGCAGCTCGCGCTTGCGAATGGCGCCCTGGGAGAGCGAGACCCACTGGGTCAGGTACTGCTCGTAGGCGCGCTGGGCGATGGGGTCGCCGCTGGCCTTCTCGAAGGTCATGCCGGCCGAGATGAAGCCGGTGGCGGGGACGGTGTCCCCGTAGCCCATGTAGAACAGGTCGTAGACGTCGCGGTTGAAGAAGGGGATGCCCTGGCGGTTGAACTCCGCCGCCAGCGAGGCGCCGTAGACGTTGTTGATCCAGTCGACCGACTCGTCGGTGATCTCGTGGTAGATCGGGTCGGCGTTCGGCGGGAAGAAGTACGTCTGCCGGCCCATCTCGTGGGCGTCGATGAACAGCGGCCCGGGCAGTTCGCGCAGCAGCTCGAGCTTGCCGTCGGTCTCCGGCTGCGTGCGCGCGAACCAGTCGCGGTTCATGTCGAAGCCGTAGAAGTTCTGGCGCGTGTTCAGCTCGCGGCCATCCGGATTCTGGATCGGCAGCAGCACGACGATCGAGTTGTCGAGGATCTGGCGCGCGGCACAGTCGTCGCGGTCGGCCAGCTCGTAGAGCACGCGCAGGGAGGCGTCGGTTCCTGACTCCTCACCGCCGTGCACGTTCGAGGCGACCCACAGGATGGCCGGGTAACGGCGGGAGATCGAGCGGGCCTGGCCCTCGGAGGTACGCGGGTCGCGAAGCGTCTGGGCGGCCTCGGCGATCTCGTTCAGGGAGCGGCCGGCCAGGTTGTCGCCGTGTCCCAGGATCGCCCAGCGAAGCTCGCGGCCCTGCCAGCTCTGTTGGTCGAGCGACCCGGTGATGACGCGTTCGCTCGAGCGGTCCACGGCGTCCATGTAGGCGTAGGCCTGGTCGGTCGTGACCTCGCCGCCCTCGCCTCCCGGGGCGGGCACCACCTGCTCGAGCTTCGGCACCTGGCCGCGGAACTGAGCCTGGGTCTGGATCGGATCGCAGGCCGGGGCGGCCGCGGCGATCGAGGGGGCGGACAGTGCGATGAGGGCGGCGGCGATGACGCCGATCGAAGCGCGCATGTGCCCGGCCTTACCCGGAACCGGCGGGTACGATGCCCCACATGAGGCGGCTCGTCTGCCTGGTGGGATGCCTGGCAGTGGCGGGGACGACGTTGCAGGCCGGCCAGGCCGCCGCGCCGCGGCATGGCAGCCGTCCGCCGGCAGCTCCGGCGCTCTCGTCCGCCCTTCCTGCTCCTCGGGGCGCGCGTGTCCAGCGGCCGCGTCTCCCGCGGGCCGGGACCGGCGGCGTCGTGATCGACAGGATCGGCTAGAGCGCGAGCGAGAGCGGCTGCTCGAGCAGCTCTTTGACGCGCGCGAGGAACTGGGCGCCGTCGGCGCCGTAGAGGATGCGGTGGTCGCAGACCAGGCTGAGCGACATCTGGTCGCGCGCGACGATGCGGCCGTTCTCGTCCACCGCCGGCTGCTTCGCCAGCGCACCCACCGTCAGGATCGAGGCCTGCGGCGGGTTGATGATCGCGGTGAAGTGCTCGATGCCGAACATGCCGAGGTTCGAGACGGTGAAGGTGCCGCCGGAGAGCTCGGGCGGTGTGATCGTCCTGTCGCGCACCTTCTCGATCGCGGCGCGGGCGTCGCGGGCGATCTGGCCGAGCGACTTGCGGTCGGCGTCGAACACGGTCGGCACCACGAGCGCGTCCATCGCGGCGACCGCGATGCCGATGTTGACCTTCTCGTAGAGCTCGAACTTGCCGTCGCGGTAGGCGCCGTTCACGCGCGGGTGCTCGGTGAGGGCGGTGGCGGCGGCCTTGACGACCATGTCGTTGAACGACGGCGCGGGGTCCGCGACCTCCTTGAGGCGCTTGCGCAGCTCGACCGCCCGCGTCATGTCGACGGTCAGGGAGATCGAGAAGTCGGGTGCCGTGGCCTTCGACTCGGCCATGCGCCGCGACACGGTCTGCTGCAGCCGGGTCAGCTCCTGGATCTCGGCCTGGCCCTTGGCGCCCGCCTCGGCGCGCTCCGGCTCGGGCGCGCGCTCCTCGGCCGCCGCCGCGGGGGCCTTCTCCTCCTCGCGGGCGGGAGCCTCCTTGGTCGCCGCGCCGTCGCCCTCGGCGGCGGCCTGGACGTCGGCTTTGACGATGCGGCCACCGGGGCCGCTGCCCTCGAGCCGGGCGAGCTCGACAC
>JBOGXT010000065.1:0-2058 GCA_050694635.1 Thermoleophilaceae bacterium | reverse complement strand
GCTCTACGCGGAGCTGCAGCGCCTGTGGGCCGAGGCGCTGCCCGCCCTGCCGCTGTACCAGTACCTCGCCGTGGACGTCGCGCCGCGACGGCTCCACGGGATCCAGCCGACGCCGCACGGCGCGCCGCTGACCTGGAACGCGCACCAGTGGCGCTTCGGCGATCGCTGACGGTCCGCGCCAGGCGGGGGCCGGAGTCTGAACCGCCCCGCCGGCGGTCGGGTAGTGGGGGTCGGAAGGCGGCCGGGGCGCCCGCGAGCGCGGCGCGCTCGGTCGACGGTGGCGCTGCCGAGGCTCACAATCGCCGCTGTCCGATCCGGCCCACGCGAAACGTAAGGAGGAACCGTATGTTCCAACGCCGCACCAGCAGCTGGTCGCTGCTCGCGCTGCTTGGCGCGCTCGCCCTGGTCGTGGGTGCCTGCACCCCCTCGGGCGGCCCGCTGCCAGTGGGCGAGCAGGCCGACCCCGATGGCGAGCTCATCACGAACATGGGTGGCGAGCCGGACACGATCGACCCGCACGTCGCGTCCTTCGTGAGCGAGATCGGCCAGATCATGATGGTCTTCGAGGGGCTCATGACGCTGGACGCCAAGACCCTCGCCCCGATCCCGGCGGCCGCCGCGAGGGAGCCCGAGATCTCGGCCGACGGGCTGAAGTACAAGTTCACGCTCCGCGACGGCCTCAAGTACTCCGACGGGTCGCCGCTCACGGCGAAGGACTTCGCCTACGGGTACACGCGGACCTGCGACCCGGCGACGGCCGGCCAGTACTCCTTCGTGCTCTACATCATCGTGGGCTGCGAAGACTGGAACCACATGGACCCGACGACCGCGACGCCGGCGGAGCTCGCCGCCGCGAAGGGCAAGCTCGGCATCCGCATGCTCTCGGAGAAGGAGCTCGAGTTCACCCTCAGGGAGCCGGCCGCGTACTTCCCGTCCATCACCTACATGTGGGTCGGCATGCCCGCGCGCGAGTCCGACGTCACCAAGGGTGGGGACCGCTGGACCGAGCCCGCGACCTACATCGGCAACGGCCCCTTCAAGCTCGTCGAGTGGAAGCACAACGAGAAGATGGTCTACGAGCGCAACGAGCACTACCGTAGCCCCGCCAAGCTCAAGAAGTGGACCAAGGTCATGATCAACGAAGGCGCCGTCGCCTTCGCCGCGTACCGCAACAACGAGCTCGACACCACCGGCTTCGCGGCGGAGGACCTCCGCACGATCGACTCGGACGACGAGCTCAAGGGCCAGCGCATCGACGTCGGCGGCTCCTGCACCTTCTACTACGGCTTCAACGTCCGCAAGCCGCCGTTCGACGACGTGAAGGTCCGTCAGGCCTTCGCGCGCTCGTTCGACCGCGAGGCGTACCTGAGGGACGTGCAGAAGATCGGCAAGGCCGCGACGGGCGGCTTCATCCCGCCGGGCTATCCGGGCCACGACGCCTCGGATCCCGAGCAGAAGTTCGATGCCGCGGCGGCCAAGAAGCTGCTCGAGGAATCGAAGTACCGGAGCGCGAGCGCGCCCGAGCTCCAGAACATCAAGTTCACCTACTCGGCCAGCGCCCGCTCGAAGACGCGCATCGAGTGGGCCCAGCAGCAGTGGAAGGCCAACCTGGGGATCGAGGTGGTCCCCGACCCGGTCGACAGCACCGCGTACTCGGCCCTGCTCAAGCAGGCCGCGACCACGCCGGCGCTGTTCGTCCTGGGCTGGTGCGCGGACTTCCCCGACCAGCAGAACTGGCACACCACCGTGTGGGTCAGCGGTGACGGCATCTCCGCCGGCCGCACCGGCTGGAAGAACGACGAGTTCGACAGGCTCGTCCGTCAGGCGGACCAGGAGAAGGACAAGGGCAAGCGCGACGAGGCGTACAACCGGGCCGGCAGGATCCTGAGCAAGGACGCGCCGGCGGCGTGGCTCTACTACGACGCCAACCCGTACCTGCAGAAGCCGTGGGTCAAGGGCGTCACCAACACCTCGATCGACTCGGTGCTCGGCCAGTTCAAGATCACCGAGGTCTTCGTGACGAAGAAGGGCTCGTAGCGCTCGATCTCACGATCGCAC
>JBOGXT010000064.1:0-1720 GCA_050694635.1 Thermoleophilaceae bacterium | reverse complement strand
GCGGCTCGCCGCGGAGGTCGTGACGAAGCCGTTCTACGACCCGGAGGGGGAGGTGCTGCGCTCGTGAGCCTCGAGTTCCTCTCGCCTGGTCGGGGCGCTGTTGCCCGCAGCCCGATGGAACGTCAGGCGGTGGCCGACGGGCTGAGGAACGCGAGGCTCACGAGCGCAGCACCTCGCCGTCCGGGTCGTAGAACGGCCGGGTTACGACTTGCGCACGAAGGCGGCGGCCGTTGTCCGAGATGGTCACGCTTTCGCCGTCCTTCGCCAGCTCCGCCGGCACCCAGGCCATTCCGATCGTCTTGCCGAGCTGGGGCGAGTAGCGCGCGCTCGTGACCTGGCCCATCGGCGAGCCGTTGTGCGGGAGCACCGCGGCGCCCTCGGTCGGCACGTGCCCGTCGACGAGCGTGAACCCGACCAGCGCCGTCTCCGGCGGCTCCTCCGCGAACCGCTCGAGCGCCCACTTGCCGATGAAGTCCTCCTCCTTGTCGAGCTTCACGATCCACGGCATCGCCGCCCCGAACGGAGTTGACTCCGAGTCGGTGTCCTGCCCCACGAGGATGTGCATCTTCTGGAGCCGAAGCAGCCGCTGCGGCTCCAGCCCGAACGGCCGCAGCCCGCGCTCCTCGCCGGCGTCGAGCAGCGCGTCCCACAGCCCCTCGCCGTGGGCGGCCGGGAAGTGGATCTCGTAGCCCACCTCGCCCACGAAACCGATCCGCAGGATCAGGCACCGCACGCCCGCCACCTCGGCCTGCTTGCCGTCCAGGTAGGCGAAGGCCTCGCTCGAGCAGTCGAGCTCCGTCAACTTGCCCATGATCTCCCGCGCGCGCGGGCCCGCGAGGTTCACCGCCCCGAGCCCCTGCGTGACGTCGGTCAGGTGCACGTCCAGCTGCCAGTCGGCCAGCCACCACGAGAACCACTCGTACACGGCGCCGGCGCCGGACGAGGTCGTCGTGACGTAGTAGCTGTCCTCGTCGAGCCGGCAGATCGTGCCGTCGTCCACGATCCGCCCCGCGTCGCTCGCGATCACCCCGTAGCGGACCCGGCCCGGCTTCAGGTTCGAGAAGCGGTTCGGATAGAGCCGGTCGAGCAGCTCCCCCGCGTCCGGGCCGCGCACGATCAGCTTGCCGAGCGTGGACACGTCGATCAGCCCCGCGGCCTCGTGCACCGCGAGCGCCTCGGCCCGCGCGTCGCCGTAGTCGTACGCGCGCCGCCAGTCGCCGGCCCACATCACGGTGGCTCCCTGGTCGCGGTGACGGCCGTGGATCGCCGAGCGCTTCGCCGGCTCGAACGGGCGCCCCGCCAAGGCGCCCATCGGCACGGCGTGCCACGGCGGGCGGGAGGTGGTGGTGCCGACCCGCGCCAGGGACTGGCCGGTCTCGCGCGCCATCTGCCGCACAGCCGGGAGCTGGCACATCCGCCCCTGGCACGGCCCCATCGTGGTCGTCGTGTAGCGCTTCGACAGCTCGATCGAGTCGTAGCCCTCCTCCACCGAGAGGTGGATGTCCTTCGCCGTCACGTCCTCACACAGACACGCGAAGCACTTGCCCTTGCCCCCGGCAGCCACCGGCGCCGGCACCGCGACCTCCGCGGGCCGCCGCACCATCTCGATCAGCCGCTCCCGGCCCTCGGCCGCACGCGTGCGCGACCTCTCGTCGCCCAGCCCGAGCGCGTGCGCCGCCTCCGCGCCGGCGACCGCGCCGGACAGCTCGGCATCCTCCAG
>JBOGXT010000063.1:0-1970 GCA_050694635.1 Thermoleophilaceae bacterium | reverse complement strand
GCCCGAGGGCGTGCCGGGCGAGCAGCCCGCGGCCGCCGCCGCGCGCTCCCCGCGAGGAGGCGCGAGCCAGGCGCCCCGGCAGTGGACCGACGTGACGGTACCGAGCGTCTTCAACACCGTGGCCGTGGCCTCGGAGTACGCCGGGAAGGTGCGCCGCTACCGCCTGCGCTTCAGGGGACCTCGCACGCCGGCGGGCTTCCGCTGGCTGATCCGGTTCGAGGGCGTCCGCCGCAGCGCGATCGTGCTGCTGAACGGTCGCCGCCTCGGCCGCAACGCCGATCCCTACACGCCCTTCACGCTCGAGGCGCGCGGCCTGCGCCCGGGCCTTCCCAACACGCTCATCGTGGTGGTCGACAGCCGCAAGGACCCGCGCCTGCCCGAGGGCTGGTGGAACTGGGGCGGCATCGTGCGCCCGGTGCACCTGATCCCGGCCGGCCGCGCCCACCTACGCGACCTCGGGACGATGTCCGACGTGGCCTGTCGCGGCCCGGCGCGGGGTTGCCGCGCCGAGCTGCTGGTGGACGGCGTGCTCCAGCGAAGCGGCGCGGCCTCGATCGCGCCCACGCTCGAGGTGGCGCTGCGCTCCCCCACCGGCAGGCGCACGCGGAAGGTGTTCCGCCTGCCGCGGCAGAGAAGCGAGCGGCGCCCGGTGCGGGTGTCGATGCGCGTACCCGCCCCGCGCCTCTGGCGTCCGGAGGACCCGGAGCTCTACTCGGCCCGGATCACGCTGCGCGACCGCGGCCGGGTGCAGCAGGTCGAGCGGCGCCGGGTCGGGCTCCGCTCCGTCGAGGTCAAGGGCGGGCGGCTCTATCTGAACAACAGGCTGATCGAGCTGGCCGGCGCCTCGATCCACGAGGACATGCCGGGCAGCGGCGCCGCGCTGACGCGCGCCGACAACGCCCGCATCGTGGCGGACCTGAAGGAGTTGGGCGCGAACGTAACCCGCTCCCACTACGTGCTCAACGAGGACCTGTTGTCGCGCCTCGACCGCGCCGGGATCCTGGTCTGGAACCAGGCGCCGATCTGGCAGCGCGACCGCCAGGCCAACGTCCTGCGCTTCTCCAGCCAGCGCCGGCGCGCCTGGGAGACGGTGCGGCGCACGGTGATCGCGGCCCGCAGCCACCCGTCCGTGATCACGCACTCGGTCGCGAACGAGCTCTGGTCGCGGCCCGACGAGCGGCCCGGTGTCACGCGCAGGTACCTCGAGGCGGCGCAGCGCGAGGCGCGCGCGCTGGACCCGACGCTGCCGATCTCGGTCGACATCAACGGCCGTCCCCACCACCCCGAGCAGTTCACCTACCACGACTTCGACATGCTCGGGATCAACCAGTACTTCGGCTGGTACCGCTGGGTCGAGAACTTCGACGACCTGCCGCTGTACCTGCAGGAAATGCGCGACCTCTACCCGCAGCTGGCGCTCGTGATGACCGAGTTCGGCGCGGAGGCCCGCCCCGAGCTGGCAGACGCGCCGGCGGACCTGAAGGGCAGCTACGCCTTCCAGAGCTTCCACCTGCAGCGCACGCTGGACGTGGCCGACGCCGCGCCGATCTCGGGCGCGATCTACTGGACCCTGCGCGAGTTCGAGATCTTCCCCGGCTGGCGCGGCGGCGCCGGGCGGCGGCCGCCGCAGTTCGAGCCCAACACGCGCCACCAGAAGGGGCTCCTGACCTACGAGGGCGAGAAGAAGCCGGCCTGGTACCTGGCCCGCGACCGCTTCCGCGCGACGCCGCTCTACCCCTAGCCTCAAGCCCCCGCCCGCCGCGGCCGATCATTTCAATCGTGAGCCGTCTCCGCTTCATCCTCGTCGCCGCGCTCGGCGCCTCCCTCGCGCTCGCGCCCGCGGCCGGCGCCCAGGTGCTCGACAAGCCCGAGGACGTCGTGCGCGTCGAGAGCGCGGTCACGCAGCTGGCGACCGCCAAGCGCGTCGCCGCCGGCGAGGTCGCGGCGGGCGAGCGCGCCGGGGCCAAGGC
>JBOGXT010000062.1:0-5552 GCA_050694635.1 Thermoleophilaceae bacterium | reverse complement strand
CGAGCGCGGCGACCGCGTCCGAAATCGTCGGCTGGCGGACGTCGAGGGCGGCGGCAAGCGCGCCGACGCGTCGGCGCGCCGCGCGCTCGGAGACGAGGCGCAACAGGATCTGCGCCTGCGTAAGGGTGAGACCCTCGCTCGTGGCTTGCGCGCGCAACTCCACGCGCAGCGCCTGGCCGATGCGCTCCAGCGCGGCAACGAGCTTCGTGTCGAGGTCGCGCGAGCCGGGCGGCAGGCCGGGGCCGTCCTCCGGCCTCACCAGCCCTCGCCCGCGTAGGGCCGGCTCCACAGCGCGACGGTCAAGGTCACCGCCTTGAACCAGGCCTGGTGCATGGCGTCGACCTCCGCCTCGCTGTGCCCCTTGTTCGCCAGGAACTCCCGCACGGTCGCCGTGATCGGATACACGAAGGCGACCAGGTAGCGCAGCGGGATCCGATCTGGCGCATCGACGGCGTCCGTCTGGTTCTTCTTGGCGGGCGTGTGCCGCAAGGCGATCTCCTCCTGGTAGTCGAGCCAGGCGCGGTCCCACGGTCGCTCGCAGAGATCATGGATCCACTGGCCGAACCGAGCGCGCACGTGCGCCAGGTAGTCGTCAATCGGGCTGCCGTCGGGACCGGCGAAGTAGCGCACCAGGTGCGGATGAGCGGCGACGAACCCATACCAGACGTCCAGCACCGCCTCTACCTGGTCGCGAAGCACCTCCCCGGCCATGCGGAGGTGCCGCTCATCGTCGTCGCCGAAGAGCACCGTCTGCTTGAGCAGCGCGAGCTCCTTCTCGCTTACCGGCGAGCGCTCCAGCTCGGCGCTGCCGTAAAGGTACCCGGGAATCGCTTCGGCGGCTTCCATCGTCTCCACTCCTCTATAGATAGGACTCCTATCTAGTCTACGGCGGCTTCCTCCACCGTCGCAACCCTGGACCTCGAAGGCACTCCCACAGCGCAGAAGGGCTCAGGGGTGCGCGGCCCGCCTAGGCTGCGCGCAGGGAGTCGTAGCTCAGTTGTCCCACTGATCGAAGCGGGATGCCAGCGGTATGCCCGTGGCGATCAGGACCGCGATCGCCACGAGCGTGCCGGCCCCGAAGCGGCGGGCGATCATGCGCAGGCGGTCGCGGTCGGTGTCACCCCGAAGCGCGGGTACCACGGCCGCCGCGAGGAACAGCTGGCCACCGACGAAGAACGCCATCGCCAGTAGGTGCAAATACCGGACGAGCGTCACTCCTGGCTGGCGTCGGCCCGCTCCACGGCGGCGGCCAAGCGCTCGAGCTCTGCCTGAGACAGCGCCTCCTCGACCATGTGAGAGAGGACGCGTTCCTCGTGGCGGATATGGCGTTCCAACCGTTCGCCGAGCTCGCGCAGATCGGCCGCGGCCGCGTCGGGACTGGCGGCCAGGTCCTGCGCTCGCCGGCGCAGATCAACGTGCTCGACCAGCACCCGGACGACCGCCGGGTCATCCGGCTCAGCATGGCGCGCATACGCAGGTAGCAGCAGCGCCGCGGTGAGCGGTCCGCGACCGCGGGAGTCCAAAACCATGACCGCCGCATCGACCTCGTCTGCGACTTCGCTCAAGCGCTTCGCGGCCACGCCCAGTTCGACGCGCTCCTCGGCTTCGACGCCGGCCGGCAGCAAAGCGTGCGCCCGTCCAAGGACGGCACTGCCCCGCCGCATCGCGCGGTTGCGGGCTCGCTCCCTTTCTCTGGTCGGGTTGAAGAGCGGCGGGTCGTTGCGCACGTGAGCGAGTACGAGGCGGGCTCCCAGGGCGGCTGCCAGCTCTCCACCCGCACGCGCGACGCGCTCTGCGGTGCCCGGCTCGATTGCCAACACGATCTTGGGGGCCACGATCCATCCTTTCGACGCTTACCCCGGAGGCTGGCAGCGCGGGCGAGATGCGCCTATGGAGGAAAGCTGCATTTGCGGGCCCGGAAATATGCGTGGTTGTACCCATGGTCTCATCCGGCTCCCCTGGCGAACCTGGGCTTCGATGGCCGCCACGCGCACGCGCAATGATCAACTCAGGTCCGGACCTGGACCTCGCGGCGAGTCTGGCCTAGCCGACCATGGTGGGTTCTGCTGGACTGTGACCGATAGCCTCGACAACGCCGAACCGTTGAGTCGAACTCCAACCGCCGCACGCTCGTCGCTCGATGCGCGGACCGCACATGCGCCGGATGTCGGCGGGCGGGCTCGCCCTACGGAGTCACGGCGAAGGCGCTCTCTGTCGCTGCTGTGGTTGGTCTTTCTCGCCAACGCTCTGGTGCTTGCCATCGCGCTGCTGTTGCTGACGTTCAGCCCGATCGAGATCGACGCCCCGATCGAGACAGACCAGTTCGCGCTGCTCTTGGCCGGCTTTGTCGTGATGTTGGCGTTGAATGTGATGCTGCTGCGGCGTGTCCTCTCGCCCCTGTTCAGGCTCACGGAGGTCATGAGCTCGATCGACCCGGATCGGCCGGGCCGGCGGCTGTCCGGGGTCGACCCGCGGAGCACCGAGGGTCAGGCACTCGCTGCTGCGTTCAACGCCATGCTCGACCGGCTGGAGACCGCGCGGCGTGAAGGGGCCCGCACGGCGCTGGCCGCCCAGGAGGGCGAGCGGCTGCGCGTCGCGCAGGAGCTCCATGACGAGATCGGCCAGACGCTCACCGCTGTGACGATCCAGGCCGAGCGGGCAGCGGACGGCGACCCGGCGCTGGCCTCCGACGCGCTACGGAGCGTCGCGGACGCCGTCCGTGAGAGCTTGGACGAGGTGCGCCGCATCGCCCACGAGCTGCGTCCCGAGGCGCTCGACGATCTCGGCCTGGTGAACGCACTGATCGCGCTCGGCAACCGCGTCGGCGCCGAGGACGGGCCCGCCGTGAGACGCGAGCTTCAAGGAAATCTCCCGGCGCTGTCGCCGGACGTCGAACTGGTCATCTACCGAATCGCGCAGGAGGGCCTCACGAACGCCCTGCGCCACTCCGGCGCCCGCTTGGTCACGGTGTCGCTGATGGCCGACGCGGAGACCCTGATCCTTCGCGTCGTCGACGACGGCAGAGGGATGCCCGCGCAGCTCCCTGGCGGCACCGCGGGCATAGCCGGGATGCGGGAGCGGGCGCTGCTCGTTGGGGGCCGGCTCTCGATCGAATCTCGTCCGGAGCAGGGCACCGAAGTGCGGCTCACGATCCCGCTCGACACCGAGGCGCCATGACCGTTCCGCTGAAGACGCGCATCTTGCTCGCCGACGATCACGCGGTGGTCCGCGACGGTCTGCGCATGGTGCTCGACTCTGCGCCCGACCTCGAGGTCGTGGCCCAGGCGGGTGACGGCGCCGAGGCAGTCGAGCTCGCCCTGTCCGAGGACGTGGACCTTGCCGTGCTCGACGTCACGATGCCGCGCATGACCGGCCTCCAGGCCGCGCTCGAGCTGTCCAAGCGCAAGCCCGATCTCCGCGTACTGATCCTTTCGATGCACGACAACGAGCAGTACTTCTTCGAGGCGCTCAAGGCCGGGGCCTCAGGCTACGTGCTCAAGAGCGTGGCCAACCGTGACCTGATCGAGGCCTGTCGAGCCACGATGCGCGGCGAGCCGTTTCTCTACCCGGCCGCCGTCCAGGCACTGGTGCGCGACTACCTGGAGCGCGCCAGCCGCGGCGAGACGACGCCCGAGGACCCGCTCAGCCCACGCGAGCTCGAGGTGGTCAAGCTGATCGCCGAGGGGCTGACGAGCGACGAGATCGCCCACCAGCTGTTCATCAGCAAGAAGACCGTCGACCGGCACCGCGCCAACGTGCTGGAGAAGCTCGGCATGCGAAACCGGGTCGAGCTAACGCGCTACGCCATCCGGCGCGGACTCGTCGTGCCCTGAGGCACTTCGTCGGCGGGCATCCCGCGGAGCGGCCGCAGGTTGATTCCGCACATCATGCACTCCACCGCTCCCTCCGGCACTGGCTCGCGGCAGTGCGGGCAGCGCTCCTCGGCCTCGTCGTCTCTCCGCTTGCGTCCGAACAATCCCATTGGTCCTCCCGAGCGTGTGGTCGAACCGCTGATGCTCGCCTCGGCAAGGTGTCGGGTCCATGCATAAAAGACCCCATCGGCCGCGAGGTTCCTCCCCAGCCGGATGGCTCCAGGCCGTGGCTCAAGGCCGCCCGGCGGGCATGGCATCCAGCAGGGTCTTGGCCTCGTCGGCGGCTGCTTCGTCGACCTGCACCTCGTAGTGGTCGGCCTGGAGGCCGGATACCGACGTGAAATCGCGTTTCCCGCCCTGGGCGCCGTGGGCAAGTGCACCGAGGATGGCGCCGAAGATCGCACCGGCGACCACCGCATACAGGAGCAGCCCGAGGAAGGCCGGGCCGGAGAAGAAGAGCCCGAAGAAGAGCGCGAAGATCAGGCCGATGAGGGCTCCCTGTCCGGCGCCGGTCAGCGCGGCGCGGCCCGTCGTCATCCGGCCGGCCACCTGCTCCACCGAGCGCAGGCCGCGGCCCACGAGTAGTTTGGGTACGTCGCGACCGTGCGGCGCGTTGCGGAAGGTGCAGGGGGATCGGCGGCAGAGTCGGCGCACATGGCAGCGCTCCTCCTTCAGCTGGACTCCGTCGACTGTCGGCTACCCGCCCACGGCGAGGCGTAACTCGCGACGTCGTCACGGTGAGGCAAGGCGGCGTCGGCGCTTGTCTCGATTGCGTCGGGAGGCGGTCAGCCCCCGGCGCGTTCGGGCACGGTTCGGCGCTCGGGCGGATGGACGACCTCGCCCCGCGGAAGAACCCGTCGGCCGCTCAGTGATCGTCTGCGCCTCGCCGGACGACGACGAGCGGCGACTCGGCCGAGCGAACCAGCCCACTCGAAACGCTGCCGAGCAGCACGGCGCGCAGCGGTCCATACCCGCGGGAGCCCACGACTAACAGGTCCAGCTCGCCCGACTCCTCGGCCAGCAGCCCTCCGGCTTCCCCATCCAGCAGCGTGCCACCGGCGTCGAGGTCTGGCTCGAGCGCCGACACCGCCTGCGCAAGCTCCTCCTCCCGCCGGCGGCGCAGGACGTCGTTGATCGAGGCGGTCGGCAGCCCGCCGCCTACCGCGAGTGACGCCGGCAGTGTTCGCTCGAAGACGCTCAGCACGCGGAGCCTCGCCGACGCCGTCCGTGCCAGGTCGGCCGCCCACGCGAGCGCTCGACGCGACTCCCGCGAGCCGTCGAAGCCGCACCCCAGAGTCTGGATCCGGCGTGCGGCGCCCGCGTACCCCGCTGGGGCAACCGCGACCGGTGCCGCGGCCCCGGAAAGCAGACGCTCGCCGGTCCCCCCGACAAGAGTGCGGCCGATGCGAGACCGGTGCGACGAGCCGATCACGATCAGCCTGGCCCTTCCCGCTCCGCCAGCGCATGAAGCCCCGCCGCGGGCGAGCGATCGGAGAGGACCTGCATCCGTCGCTCGGGCACCGAGGGCAGATACTCACGGATCTGGTCGAAGGTCGACTAGGCGGCCCGGCGGTCGTTTGCGCGCTGCGGGGGCGCGGTTCCGCGCCGTTCCCGCGGGACCGTCGGGTGCGGCTCGTCGGTGCCGGCGCCCACGGAGCCCGCTGCGTCCCGGGGCTGCTC
>JBOGXT010000061.1:0-1621 GCA_050694635.1 Thermoleophilaceae bacterium | reverse complement strand
GGACCAACCCGTCGAAGGCGCCGAGGGCCGGAGCGTTGGACAGCAGTTCCACCCCGGCGGCCCGGGCGTGCCCGGCCAGCTCGCGGGCGTACTCGTGTCCGCCTTCGGCCAGCAGACGGCCGCCGGGCTCCGGTCCCTCGTCGGCGAGGACCACGTCCGCGCCCAGCTCGGCGGCCGCGATCGCCGCCGACAGCCCGGCCGCCCCGCCGCCCACCACCAGCACGTCCGCGTGGCGGCGCCGGTACTCGGTGCGCCACTCGCGCTCGCGCTGGCTCTTGCGGAGCTTGCCGAGGCCGGCCGCGTGGCGCAGCACCTTCTCGTACAGCGGCCACAGCCGACGCGGGCGGATGAAGGTCTTGTAGTAGAAGCCCGGAGGGGTGAACGGACCGCCGAACCTGTCCGTGGCGCGCATCACGTCGAAGTCGAGCGACGGCGACGCGTTCATGTGCTGGACCCTCATACCCTCGCGCACCGGCTCGGTGCAGGCGCGCACCCCGGGCGCGCCGTCCACCTGGACGAGGCAGTTCGGGCACTGCCCGGCGCAGCACAAGAGGCCGCGCGGGCGGTGGTACTTGAACGAGCGCGAGAAGGTCCGCCGGCCCGACGCGTACAGGGCCGACCCGATCGTGTCCCCCTCGAGAGCGAACACGCGCTTGCCGTCGAAGGTGAAGGAGACCTCGCGCTCGCGGTAGATGCGCTCGCCCGGCTGTGCAGGCAGGCGGGTCACGGGAGCTCCGTCCGAAGAACCTCGTTCGTGCGAGTGTCGCGGTCGGCCAGGAACCAGACGCCGCAGCCCGATCGGTGGAGCCACCACTCCCGTTGCACTCCCGCAACATTGCGGCGGAAGTAGTTGTACGAGTTCAACTCGCGCTGCGAGGGCGTCTCGCGGGGCCGCGGGTTGACCTCACCCCCGAACGCGAAATCGGTCACCTCGCGCGGGCCGCAGTTGGGACAGGTGAGGACGTAGGACACGTTCGCGCGCTAGAGATCGGCGCTCAGCTTAAACAAATAGGTACAAACGTTCAACCGGCTGGCGCCCCTGGAACCCAGCTCGTTCCCGCCACTGGCACCCGGGCCATCGCGGCCGCCTCCACGGTCAGCGCGACCAGGTCCTCCGGCTCCAGGTTGTGCACGTGCGACTTGCCGCAGGCGCGGGCGAGCGTCTGCGTCTCGAGGGTCATCGTGCGGAGGTAGTTGGCGAGCCGCCGTCCGCCCAGCCCGGGGTCGAAGCGGGCGGCCAGCTCGTCGTCCTGGGTCGAGATGCCGGCGGGGTCGCGGCCCTCGTGCCAGTCGTCGTAGTAGCCCGCGGCGCTCCCGATCGCGGCGTAGCCCTCCTCATGCTCGGGCGAGTTGTCGCCCAGCGCGATGATCGCCGCGACGCCGATGGAGACCGCGTCGGCGCCGAGCGCAAGCGCCTTGGCCACGTCCGCTCCCGAGCGGATCCCGCCGGAGACGACGAGCTGCACCTTGCGGTGCATGCCGAGCTCCGTGAGCGCCTCCACCGCCGGCCGGATCGCGGCCAGCGTCGGGATGCCCACGTGCTCGATGAACACCTCCTGCGTCGCGGCGGTCCCGCCCTGCATGCCGTCCAGCACCACCACGTCCGCGCCCGCCTTCACCG
>JBOGXT010000060.1:0-5972 GCA_050694635.1 Thermoleophilaceae bacterium | reverse complement strand
AACGCGGGGACCGCCAGCTCCTCGGCCAGCGCCAGCGCCTCCCGCGGGCGCACGTCGTGGACGCCGGCGAGCAGCGCGCCTCTCACCCGGCCGGCCAGGTACCCCGCGTGGACCCTTCCGATCCGGCCCGCGCCGACCACGGCGATCCGCACCGGCGCGCCGTGGACCGGGCTCGTGCCGGCGGTCGCCGCCTCGCCCACGGCCCGCATCACTCCTCCCGCAGGGAGACGACTTCCTCCCAGCGCCCCGACTCGCACGACCGGAGCAGCGCCGCCTGCACGCTGACGGCGGCGAGCGCGTCCCCGAACCCCGGGCTGTGGGGGCGGCCCTCGGCCACGGAGCGGCAGAACTCGAAGTCCTCGATCGCGACCAGGTCCTCGAAGCCGATGCCGTTGGCGTTGCCGGGCACGAACCGGCCGTGGTACGGGAAGCGGTCCCCGCCGTAGACGGTCGTGTAGCCCGAGTGCGGCTCGCCGGTGGCGAGGTAGACCTGCAGCTCGTTCATGCGCTCGAGGTTCCACGCCAGCGCGCCGCCGGTGCCATACAGGTCGAAGGCCATCTGGCTCTCCGGGCCGAGCAGCGTGCGCGCGGCTTCGAAGCTGCCCCGCGCCCCGTCCTCGAACTCGCACAGCATCCCCGCGTAGTCCTCGTTCGTCACTTCGCCGGTGGGGTCGCCGGTGCGGCCGCGGCCGTAGTGCGTGCCGCCCGACGGCTCCGGCAGCGGCCGCTCGCGGATGAACGTCTCGACCGTGCCGACGACCCGACCGATCGGGCCCACCAGCACGTGCGCCAGGTCGACCGCGTGGCTCAGCAGGTCGGTCGTCACCCCGTGGCCGCCCTCGTCGAGGCGAAAGCGCCAGGACAGCAGTCCCAGCGGATCGCTCCCGTACATCGAGAAGAAGCGGCCGCGGTAGTTGGTCACGCGCCCGAGCTGGCCGTCGGCCACCAGCCGCGCTGCGTAGCGGACGAGCGGCGCCCAGCGGTAGTTGTAGCCCACGCCTGCGATCACGCCGGCGCGCCGCGCGGCCCGCTCGGCGCGGGCCGTCTCCCGCGGCGTCCCGCCGACCGGCTTCTCGCAGAACACGGCCTTGCCGGCCTCGGCGGCGGCCTCGATCAGCTCGACGTGGAGGGCGTTCGGCGCCGCGATCATCACAACGTCGACCGCCGGGTCGTCGATCACGCGGCGCCAGTCGGCGCCGCCGCGCGCGTACCCGAACGAGGCGACCGCCTCCTCCACGCGCGCTGGGTCGGTGTCGCTCACGTGCGTAAGCTCGGGCTCGAACTCGCGCTCCGGAAAGAGCGTGCGGATGCGTTGCAGCGAGCGGCTGTGGGCCTGGCCGAGCCAGCCGAAGCCGATCAGGCCCACCCCGATCCGGCGGCGCGCCGCGCGACCGCCGCCGTCGCGCTCCGTCCCTGTCTGGGCCACCGTCATTAGTTCTTGGACAGCTCCTCCCTCAGCTCGTGCGCGAGCTCGTCGAGCTCCGCGCCGCCGGCCATCATCTTCACCAGCTCGTCGCGGCCGATCTCGGCGCGCTTCCACGAGCCCTGCAGCCTGCCGCGGTTCAGGATCACGAACCGGTCGCCGACCGGATGGGCGTGGTGGGGGTTGTGGCTGATGAAGATCACCCCCACGCCGCGCTCGCGCGCCTGCACGATGTAGCGGAGCACGATGCCGGACTGCTTCACGCCGAGCGCCGAGGTCGGCTCGTCGAGAATCAGCACCTTCGCCCCAAAGTGGATCGCCCGGGCGATGGCCACGGCCTGGCGCTCGCCACCGGAGAGCGTGCCCACCGGCTGGTCCGGGTCGCGCACGTCGATGCCCATCTTCTTGAGCTCCTCGCGCATGGTCCGCTTCGCCTCGCGCACGTCGATCCGGCGCAGCGGCCCGGCGCCCACCGTGGGCTCCGAGCCGAGGAAGAAGTTGCGCCAGATCGACATCAACGGGACGGTGGCCAGATCCTGAAACACCGTGGCGATGCCCTGCGACTTGGCCTTCCGCGGAGAGCCGAACGTGACCCGCTCGCCGTTCATGCGGATCTCGCCCTCGTCCTCCCGGTGAACGCCGGAGAGGATCTTGATGAAGGTGGACTTGCCGGCCCCGTTGTCTCCCAGGACGCAGGTGACCTGGCCCGACTCCACCGTCGTCGAGACGTCCTTCAGCGCGATCACGTTGCCGAAGTACTTCGAGACGTTCTCGACCTCGAGCAGAGGCGCGTCGCCTTTGGTGCTCATTTCCGGGCTCCTTCCGCGCTGCGGCGCACGAAGTTGTTGACGAGCACAGCGATCAGCAGGATCACGCCGAGGAACAGAAAGCGCCAGTCGGTGTTCCAGCCCGAGAACTGGATGCCGATGAACGCCATCCCGATGATCAGCGCGCCGACCGCGGCGCCGATCGCCGAGCCGAACCCGCCGGTCAGCAGGCAGCCGCCCACCACCGCGGCGATGATGTAGTTGAACTCCTCGCCGATGCCCTGACCCGCCTGGGTCGAGGCCAGGCGCAGCGCGATCATGATCCCGACCAGCGCCGCGGCCAGCGCGGTCGTCATGAACAGGGCGATCTTCACGCGGGCCACCGGCACGCCGACGTTGCGGGCGGCGACCGCGTCGCCCCCCACGCCGAAGATCCAGTTGCCCACGCGGGTGCGCGCGAGCACCCAGGTGGCGAGGATCGTGATCCCGACCCACCAGAGCACGGAGACGCGGTAGTCGTATGTCGAGAACGAGCCGCCGAGGATGTCGAATGCGCTCTCGTAGCCGCCGACCGTGGAGAGGCCGGACACGCGCACGGTCCCCGTGATCTCCTTCGTGACGCCCAGGTTCACGCCCTGTAGCACGAAGAAGGTGGCGAGCGTGACGATGAAGCTGGGCAGCTTCGTCCGAACCACCATGTAGCCGTTGATGAAGCCGACTCCCGCCGCGGCAACGAGCGTCAGCAGGATCGCCGGCCAGATGCTCATTCCGACCTCGGTGGCCATGATGCCCATGAACAGGCCCGCGGTGCCGGTCATGACGCCGGCGGAGAGGTCGAACTCGCCGCCGATCATGAGCAGCGCGACCGCCACCGCCGGGATCCCGATCGTGGACGCCACGTCGGTCCAGTTGGCTGCCCCGTCCAGCGTGCCGAACTCATCCGTCGTCAGGGCGAAGAAGAGCAGGATCACGGCCGCCGCCATGAGGGCCCCCAGCTCCGGGCGGCGGAGCAGCTTCGTCAGCAGGCTTACGTCGGCCAGGCGCTCGTCGACGACGGACGTCGGGGTCGGCGGCTTCACCGCGGTGGCCTGGTCACTCATTGCGGTCTCCTCCTCCTCGGTGCGGGTGCCGGCGGCCCGGTTCCTGGCGGAACGGGGCCGCCGGCCCTCTAACTCAGCGAGTCCCCTCCTCCGCGAGCTGCTCGACGGTCTCGGCGTTGCCCTCGTCGACGAAGCCGGGGCCGGTGAGCACCGGCAGCCCGCCGCCGACCGTGTTGGCGTTCTCGTTGAACAGGGTCAGGAACACGACCGGCAGGTACCCCTGGAGGTACTGCTGCTGGTCGACGGCGAACTCGATCTCGCCGGCCTTGATCGCCTGCACGACGTCGCCGCTGAGGTCGAACGTCGCGAGCTTTGCCTCGGACCCCGAGCCCTGGACCGCGTCGCGGGCGG
The DNA here is from genome assembly GCA_050694635.1 of Thermoleophilaceae bacterium. Taxonomy (GTDB): domain Bacteria; phylum Actinomycetota; class Thermoleophilia; order Solirubrobacterales; family Thermoleophilaceae; genus JACVRW01. Next base: position 2,331 of record JBOGXT010000060.1, on the reverse strand, counting down.
CCACGGCGATGTCCGGGTTCAGCGTAAGCACGGCGCCGACCGCGTCGTCCGACTCGAGCTTCGACTGGATCTCCGTCAGTGTCGTGGCCACGTCCGCGACGCCCTTCACCTGAAGGTTCTCGACCTCGCCGCCGAAGCCCTCCCGGGCCCCGTCGCAGCGCTGTTCGAGTCCGACGTTGCCCTGCTCGTGGACGACGCAGAGCAGCTTGCCGGCGTCGCCGCCCTCCGCCAGCCTCTGGCCGGCCGCCTCGCCGGCGACCGACTCGTCCTGGCCGACGTGCGTGGTGGCGCCGAGGTCGGCGGAGTCCGACTGGCCGGAGTTGAGGGTGATCACCGGGATGCCCGCGTCCACGGCCTTCTGGAGCGAGTCCCGGATCGCGTCGGGGTTGGGCGCGGAGACCGCGATCCCGTTCACCTTCTCCGTGACGGCGGAGTCGATCAGCTGCGCTTGGCGCTGCGGGTCGTTCTGCGACTCGCTGTACTTGACCTCGACGCCCATGTCCTCGCCGGCCTTCTCCGCGCCGGCCTTGGCAACCGCCCAGAACGAGTCCCCCTCTCCGTGGGTGATCACCGCGATGCTGAGATCGCGCCCCTGGCTCAGGGCGACGTCGTCCTTCGAGCCGCCGTCGTCGTCGTCGTCGTCACCGCAGGCGGCTACGAAAGCGGCCAGCCCAAGCACGAGCATGGCCGCCAGCAGGAATGTAAGCAATCCGCGCGCACTCGGCCAAGCCGAGTGCTTGCGGCCCATCGCAAGTCGCTTCATCTGTCGTCAGTCCCTCCTCCGTTGGCTGGAGCCAGACTGGCCAGATACTCGATGCTCGCCTGAACATCGAGGACGGGCCCACGCCCCACCGGCGGCTCCTCCCCGGTGATGGTCGTGTCCTGTTCGAGGACGAGCCAGCGCCCGTACCCGTGGCGGTCGAGCAGTCCGACCACCTCGCCGATCGAGGCGTCGCCACGGCCGAGCGGCCGGAACAGGCCGCGCCTGGTCGCGTCGACGAACGACACCGTGCCGGCGCGCACCTGCTCGGCGAGGCCGGCGTCCATGTCCTTGAGGTGCACGTGGACGACCCGGTCCGCGTGCCTGCGGACGAACTCGGCCGGATCGGCGCCCCCGATCGCGAGGTGCCCCGTGTCGAGGCAGGCCGGCACGTCGCTCTCGGTGAGGATCCGCTCGATCTGGGCGTGGGTCTCGACGACGCTCCCCGCGTGCGGGTGCAGGGCCATCGTGAGCCCGTGGCCCTCCGCCAGCTCCGCGACACGGGAGAGGTTCTCGGCCAGGCGCGTCCATTCGCGGTCGTCGAGAGTCGCCGGCGCCGACCAGTCGCTGTCCATCACCGGCGCCACGGTCAGCACCTCCGCGCCCAGGGCGGCCAGGAGGGGGGCGACGCGGTCGAGCAGCCCCCGCGCGCCGTCCAGCGACGGGGTGTGCAGCGAAAGCGGAAGGAAGCCGGCCACGAGCCGCAGCCCGAAGCGGTCGAGCAGATCGCGCACGCGGCCGGCGTCCAGCGACAGGTAGCCCACCGGGCCGAGCTCGGTCGCCGCCAGCCCGAGCGACGCCATCTCGCCGAGCACACGCTCGGGCTCGAGCTGGCGCCCCCAGCCGGGCAGCTCGCAGACGCCCCAGGAGATCGGCGCGCCCGCGAGCAGGCGACCCGGGTGGGGTCCGTTGCTGCTGCCGTGGAGCTCGCTCCTCATGCCTTGCGATTAGAGCGCTCTATTGATTAGAGCGCTCTAACGACGTAGCATGCAGATTCGGCACATGGCTGTCAAGGGGACTCGCAGGAACCGCACCCGCCATCCGACGCTGGAGGATGTTGCCCGCGCGGCGGGGGTGTCGCGCGCGCTGGTCTCCCTGGTCATGCGCGAGAGCCCGAAGGTCAGCCCCGAGCGGCGCGCGCGTGTGCTCTCGGCCGCGGCCTCGCTCGGCTACCGGCCGCACGCGATGGCCCGCAGCCTGGCGAGCCTGCGCACGCACACCGCCGGAGTGCTCCTGAACGACCTGCACAACCCGTTCTTCGCCGAGATCGTCGACGGCATCGAGGAGCACGCGTCGGAGACCGGCTACCGGCTTCTGATGTCCACTGGGGGCCGGCTCGAGCGGCGCGAGCGGGCGATGCTCGAGACGCTGCTCGAGTACCGCACCGACGGGCTGATCCTGCTCAGCCCGCGAATGCGGACCAGCGAGATGGCCGCCGCCGTGGGCGCCGCGCCGGCGGTGATGGTGGGCCGCGCGGTTCGCGACGGGGCGTTCGACTGCGTGCTCAACGACGAGGCGCTCGGCACGCGGCTGGCGGTGCGGCACCTGGTGGAGCTCGGGCACGAGCGGAT
>JBOGXT010000059.1:0-2895 GCA_050694635.1 Thermoleophilaceae bacterium | reverse complement strand
CAGGGGTCACCGCGTCCGGCCTAGCCGGCAGGCTCGCTGACCTGACGGGAGCCGAGCGCGATCGCGCCGGCCGAGTCACCGTCGAGTCGGATCTGACCCTTCCCGGGCACCCGGAGGTATTCGCGATCGGCGACATGGTCCGCGTCCGTGACCCGGGCGGCGAGCCCGTCCTGCTGCCGGGTGTCGCCCCCGTCGCGATGCAGCAAGGGCGGTACGCGGCCGGCGTCGTCCGCGCGCGGCTTCGAGGGCGCGAGCATGGCGCTTTCCGCTACCGCGACAAGGGCAACCTGGCCACGATCGGGCGAGCGGCGGCAGTCGCCGACATCAAAGGCGTCCGGCTCAGCGGCTTTCCCGCCTGGGCGACTTGGCTGGTCGTCCACCTCTTCTACCTGATCGGCTTCCAGAATCGGCTGCTCGTCCTCATCCGCTGGTCGTTCAGCTTCGCGACCCACGGTCGCGGCGCCCGACTCATCACAGACGCTTCGACAACGAGCGAGCGGCGCGACGGCTGAGCAGCCGCGGTCTCAGGCCTCCGGCTGCAGAGACGGATCCATCAGCGGCTCAAGCGACAGCCGCCAGAGGTCGCCGCAACGGCGTCAGCGGCTCACCGCGAGGGCTCCAGTGGAAGCGGCTGGCGCCGTACTTGCGGCCGCCGGTCGATCGCATCGCGGACTCAGTCGAGCCTGGCCGCCTGGAAGCGCTCGGGCCTCGGCCGCTTGACGCGGACGGCGTCCGCCTCGCGGGCGGCGGCGACGACCGCGGCCTCGAACTGCCGCAGCAGCGGGCGGGTCCGGCGGCTTCAAGTTGAGCAGCGGTCTGACTGGGCTGACCGTGCCCCCCCTCACTGTTGCGAAAGGGGTCAAGGTCCCGCCAACCGGGGCAACAGGAGTTGCCTCTTAGCGGGGAGATTTCCTGCTCGACTTGTCGACCAGCCTTGTCACAAACGTGTCGGAAGACGACGCGAGACGTCGCAGTGCGTCGCGCGTACCGCAGATGTGTCCGGAATGTGTCCGCGTGTTCAGCGGACAGACAACAATAAAGTGCCGATTTGTAGGTACTTTGGGTAAGCCCTCTGACGGACTCGAACCGTCGACCCCCTCCTTACCATTCAGCTCCGACGAGGAACGCGCGGGCAAGCGCGGGAAGCCGGGTGGACGAAAGTCCCGCAAACTGAAGGGCTCGAGCGAGAAGGAGTAGCCGTGGGTGGACGCGTGTGCCCGCGCTGGTGTTCCCTCAGTGTCCCCTCGCCCGGCGAGCCCTCAGGTCCTATCTGAAGTCACGGCAAGACCGGCCACCTCCGCGATGGCGTCGACGTCGCCGCCGGGGATTGCGACCGCTCGGCCCCCGCGGAGTGGAAACGTCCCGGCATCGGTATTACGCCCGACTGTGCGAGAAGCTCCTCTCCTATTTGGCCGGCGCCCGCGTCGCGCTGACGCGGACGCAGATGATCGGGGCGCGAGCGGTTAGGGGCGGTTGTCGCGCGGATCCCAGAGGGGCGTCTCCGCGGTCGCCTCGTACGCCATCCCGTGCGGGTAGCTGATCAGCTCGATGTACGTGCCGAACGGCGCCAGGAAGTAGTTGATGGTCTGGCCCGCCGCCGGCCCGTCCGTCACGGGCAGCGGGCCGAGCAGCTTCTCCACGCCCTTCGACTGCATGTAGGCCACGGCCTTGTCGACGTGCCGCACGTACAAGGCGATGTGCTTGCCGCCGAAGTCGGAGTTCTTGCGGAACGTCCGGTCCTGGTCGGGCGAGCTGTACTCGAAGAGCTCGACGCTCGGGCCGTTGCCGCAGCGGACGAGGGTGATCTGCTCGATCACGGCGCGCGGGTGGACCCCGAGCAGGTCCTGCATGAACGTGCCGGTCGGGTCACTGAACGGGCCGAAGGACAGCGGCGCGGTGCAGCCGAGCACGTCCACGAACCAGGCGACTGCCTCGCCGATGTCTGGCACAGTGATGCCGGCGTGGTCGATGCCGAGGAGCCCGGGGACGGTCGTCTCGACGGGCTCGAGACCGTTTCGCTTCGGCGACCAGAGCGGCCGGCTCGGGTCGCGCTCGTAGGCCATCCCCTCCGGGTAGCTGATGAACTCGATGTACGTGCCGAACGGCGCCCGGAAGTAGTTGATCGCCTGCCCGGCGGCCGGGCCCTCCGTGACGGGCAGCGGCCCGAGGAGCTTCTCGACGCCCTTCGCCTCCATGTGCGCGACTGCCGCGGCGATGTCGGTCACGTAGAACGCGATGTGGTGACCCGCCCAGTCGGAGTTCTTCGGGAAGGTCTGGTCCTGGTCGGGCGCGTCGTACTCGAAGAGCTCGATGTTGGCGCTCCGTCCGCAGCGGATCAGGGTGATCTGCTCGATCACGGCGCGCGGGTGGACGCCGAGCAGGTCCTGCATGAACGTGCCGGTCGGGTCCCCAAAGGGGCCGAACGTGAGCGGCGCGCTGCAACCGATGACGTCCTCGAACCACGCGATCGCCTCGTCGATGTCCGGCACGGTGATGCCGACGTGATCCATGCCCAGCAGGCCGGGGACGCTCGTTTCGACCGAGCGGCGGCCGTTCCGCTTCGGCGACCAGAGCGGCTTGCCCGGGTCGTCCTCATAGGCCATGCCCTTGGGGTAGCTGATCAGCTCGATATAGGTGCCGAACGGCGCCCGGAAGTAGTTGATCGTCTGCCCGGCGGCGGGCCCGTCGGTGACGGGCAGCGGCCCGAGCAGCTTCTGGACGCCGTGCGCCTGCATGTGCGCGACGGCGGCGCCGATGTCGTCCACGTAGAACGCGATGTGGTGGCCGGCCCAGTCGGAGTTCCTCGGGAAGGTCGTCACCTGGTCGGGCGCCTCGTACTCGAACAGCTCGATGTTGGCGCTGCGGCCGCAGCGAATCATCGTGATCTGCTCTATG
>JBOGXT010000058.1:0-1532 GCA_050694635.1 Thermoleophilaceae bacterium | reverse complement strand
CAGCAGGTCGGCCGCCTCGTTCGCGCGGCGGCGAACTCGCTCCGGGTCCGCCCCCGCCCGGCGGAGCACCGGCACGACGATGCCTCCCTCCTGCTCGAGCAGGGCGAGCAGCAGGTGCGGCGGCGCCACCTCCGGGTTGCGGCGCGCGCCCGCGAGCCGCTGCGCGGCCGCCAGCGCCTCCTGGGACTTGACTGTGAACCGATCAGGTTGCATCAGAAAATCTAAGTGCGAGTATGGCAGATCCCGAGCGAGGCGACCACGCCTTTTCAGGCTACCTCACGCCCGCGGGCTACCGTTTCTCCCGGAATCGATGCCCCGCCGGCTTCTCAGCCTCCTGCTCCCCGCCGTCGCGCTGTGTGCGGCGGCGGGCCCGGCGCAGGCGGCGCCGGTGTCCTCGCACGCGATGGTGCACACCTGTTGCACCCCTGCGGCTATGAAGGAGCGCATCTTCTCCGAGGCCAAGGCGTCCGGGGCGGAGTTCATCCGCGTGGACGTCGAGCTCAGCGCGATCTTCGAGAGCGAGGGCACTCGCGAGCGCCCGGACTGGCGCGCGCTCGACGAGGTCATGCGCCTGGCGCGCCGCCACGACATCGCGGTGCTGGGCCTGATCCTGAGCGTGCCGACCTGGCTGTCGGACTGCCCCGAGCGCGGCGCCGACGCCCCGCTCTGCGCCGCTCGCGAGCCGGCCGAGTTCGGCCGCCTGGCGGCGGAGGTGGCCGCGCACGCACGCGGCTCTATCGACCACTGGGAGATCCTGAACGAGCCCGACGCGAACTGGGCCTTCAAGGGCGGCCCGCGGGACTACGCCCGCATGCTGGGCGCGGCCTACGATGCTATCCATGCCCGCGTGCCCGAGGCGCGCGTCGTGATGGGGGGTGTGGAGCGCCCGCGCGAGCGGGACTGGATCGAGCGCATGCTCGCCACGCCCGGCGCCGACGCCGGGCGCAAGTTCGACATCGCGGCCCTGCATCTGCGCCTGCGTCTGCGCAACGAGCTGGCCGACCTGCCCACCTACCTGCGCGCGTGGCGCGAGCTCCTGGCCGCCCACGGCTTCGGCGGACCGGTCTGGGTGACCGAGCTCGGCTACCCGGCCGACCCCGCCTTCCAGTGGGACCCCGCCTACCGCGGGGGCGACGCCGCCCAGGCCGCCTTCCTTCGCGACTCGATCCCCCGGCTCGTCGACGCCGGTGCGGAGCAGGTGTTCGTGACGCTGCGCGACAACCTCTGGGGCGAGTACCTGAGCGAGGGCCTCGTGCACATCGACGAGTCCCGGCCGGACTACCCGGCCGTGCGCCGCGCCTCATTCGACGCCGTGCGCGGGCTTGCCGGCGCTCCCGAGGAGGAGCCGGCGCCGCCGTTCGACGAGCGGGACCTCGCCATGCTGCTGCGCGTGGCGACGGACTGGTGGCTGTGAGGCTCTGGTCGGCATCCATCCTCGGCGTCGTCCTGGCCGGCGCGGCGCAGCCGGCGGCCGCCGCGCCGCCGCCGGTGCGTCCGGGGGCGCCGATCTCCTCGCACGCCATGGTCCACAC
>JBOGXT010000057.1:0-2030 GCA_050694635.1 Thermoleophilaceae bacterium | reverse complement strand
AGCTGAGCTCCCGGGCGGGGCTCGCCGGCCGCCTGCGCGGCCTGCTGGCCATCCCGCCCGGCGGCCCAAAGCCAATTTAGCCGCCTCTAAGGTTTCGTCTCTACAACCTTCAGGCATGAGCCCTGTGATGTCTCCCGAGAAGCAGCGTCCCGTCGCGTCCACCTTGATCGCCGGCGCGCTCGGCGGCCTGATCGTGCTGGTGCTCGGCGCAGTGCTGATCGCCACCGACGTGATCGAGACCGGCGACTCGAGGACGGTCGTGCGCCGCCAGGCGCCGATCTCGCAGCCCGCGTCCGACCCCGGCGCGGCGGACGGGGGCCGCACGGTCCAGGACATCTACCGCGAGGAGGGCCGCGGCGTGGTCTTCATCCAGGCCGAGGGCGTGAGCGGGTCTTCCGTCTTCGGACAGGACCAGGGAACCGCCACCGGCTCCGGCTTCGTCGTCGACGAGGACGGCACGATCCTCACCAACGCCCACGTGGTCGACGGCGCCGATCAGGTCAGGGTCGGCTTCGAGGAGGGCGGCGAGGCGATCGACGCCGAGGTTCGGGGCGTCGACGCCGACTCCGACCTCGCGGTGCTGAAGATCGACCCCGACCAGGTCGAGAACCTGACGGTGCTGCCGCTCGGTGACTCCTCCGAGCTCGAGGTGGGCGACCCGGTCGTGGCGATCGGCAACCCGTTCGGCCTCCAGCGTACGGTGACCACCGGCATCGTTTCGGCGCTCCAGCGCCAGATCGACGCGCCGAGCGGCTTCTCGATCAGCAACGTGATCCAGACCGACGCCTCGATCAACCCGGGCAACTCCGGCGGTCCGCTGCTCGACGCCCAGGGCCGCGTGATCGGCATCAACTCGCAGATCGCGACCGGCGGGGGCCAGGGCTCGGTCGGCATCGGCTTCGCGGTGCCCGTCGACACGGCCAAGGACCTACTGCCGCGCCTGCGCGAGGGCAAGGAGATCAAGCGGGCCTACCTCGGCGTGCGGATGGCGACGGTGACCGAGGACCTCGCCTCCGAGCTCGACCTGCCGGCGGACGCGGGCGCCCTGCTCGAGCGAGTCGAGGACGGCGGCCCCGCCGAGAGCGCCGGGCTGCGCGGTTCGGAGACCGACGAGCTGAGCGGCGACATCAGCCGGCCCGGCGATTTGATCGTGAGCATCGACGGCGAGCCGGTCAAGACCGCCGACGACGTGGTGGCCGCCGTCGCCGGCAAGCAGCCCGGCGACACGCTCGAGCTCGGGCTCTACCGCGGCGACGACAAGCGCACGGTGCGCGTGGAGCTGGGTGAGCGGCCCGAGGAGCTCGGCGGCGCCATCCAGCCCGAGAACCAGCCGCAGGAGCCCCCCTTCCCACTGCCGTAGCGTCCCACTGCCGTAGCCTTGGGCGGGCGATGGGGACCCGCGTAAAGCTCTGCGGCGTGACCGACCCGGCCGACGCCCGCCGGGTCGCCGAGCTGAGCGCCTGGGCGCTCGGGATGATCTTCTGGCCGGGAAGCCCGCGCGCGTGCGCGATCGAGGACGCCGAGGCGATCGGGGGCGAGCTCCACCGCCGGCTCGAGCTCGTCGGGGTGTTCGTCAACGCGCCGCTCGACGAGGTGGCTTCGACCGCCGACCTCTGCCGGCTCTCGATGCTGCAGCTGCACGGCGACGAGGGTCCCGCCTACTGCCGTGAGGCGGCCCGGCGCACGGGCGCGAAGGTCATGAAGGCCGCGCGCGTGCGCGACGCCGCCCAGGTGCACGACCTGCAGCGCTTCCACACGGACTTCCACCTGCTCGACGCCTACTCGCCGCGCAGCCCGGGGGGGACCGGAGAGCGCTTCGAGTGGGAGCTGGCCCGCCTTCACGCGCGGCGGCCTCCGGTGGTGCTCTCCGGCGGCCTCGACGCCGATAACGTGGGCACGGCGATCGAGGTGGCGCGCCCCTTCGCCGTCGACGTCGCGAGTGGGACCGAGGCCGCGCCGGGCCGCAAGGACCCGGCCAAGCTGTCCGCGTTCGTGCGAGCGGTCGCGGCGGCCGACGAGCGGCTCGGGGC
>JBOGXT010000056.1:0-2528 GCA_050694635.1 Thermoleophilaceae bacterium | reverse complement strand
CAACAGTCACGCGACCGTGCCGCCGACGCCGACCGCGAGCTGCAGCGCCTCGCCACCAAGCTGGGCCTGGAAGCCGATCCGGCCGAGGAGCCGCTGGCCGACGTCGACCGCGACGACCTGATCGCCCGGATCGAGCGCCTGCAGCGCCGCCGCGAGCAGCTCGGCCCCGTCAACCCGCTCGCCAAGCAGGAGTACGAGGAGGCGGTGGCCCACGTCGAGGAGCTCGAGGGCCAGCGGCGCGATCTCGAGTCCGCGCTGGCGGAGCTGGAGGGCCTCATCAGGGAGACCGACCGCCGCATCCGCGAGAGCTTCGAGCAGACCTTCGAGGCGGCGGCGCGGAACTTCGAGGACGTCGTGCAGCACCTGTTCCCCGGCGGCCGAGGGCGCCTGCGGCTCGTACATGCCGAGCAGGGCCCGCGCCCGGTGATCGCCGGAGAGGACGCGCCGAACGCGCCCGAGCCCGACCCGGACGAGGAGGAGCGCCGGCAGGAGGCGGGCGTGGAGATCGAGGTCACGCCGCCGGGCAAGGCCACCAAGCGGCTGTCGCTGCTGTCGGGCGGCGAGAAGTCGCTGGTGGCGCTGGCGTTCATGTTCGCCGTCTTCCTGGCTCGCCCGTGCCCGTTCTACATCCTGGACGAGGTAGAGGCGGCGCTCGACGACATCAACATCGACCGCTTCCTCCAGCTCGTCCGCCGCTACTCGGACCGGGCCCAGTTCATCGTCGTCACCCACCAGAAGCGCACGATGGACGCAGCCGACACGCTCTACGGGGTCAGCATGGGCGGCGACGGCATCTCCCGCGTGATCTCGCGCCGCCTGGAGGGCGCCGGGATCGGCGACGTGGCTGCGTAGTCTCCGCCGGGTGACGCGCACCTGGCACGAGCTGTTCGTCCTCGGCGACGACGCGCCGCCGCCGCCCTCCGAGTCCGAGGACGCGGAGCCGAGGCGGCGCGGCTTCTTTCGCCGCCTGCGCGAGAACATGTCGAAGACGCGCGAGGCGCTGGGCGCCGAGCTGCAGGCGACGGTCTTCCAGTCGCTCGACGACGAGGCCTTCGAGCACCTCGAGGAGACGCTGATCTACGCCGACGTGGGCGCGCCCACCACCGCCGCCATCGTGGAGCGGCTGGAGCGCGAGGCCGACTCGGGCGACCTGACCGGTGGGGAGGACCTGTCGCGACGGCTGCAGGAGCTGCTGGCCGAGACGGCCCGGGTCGACGGCGACCAGATCGCGCTCACCGAGCAGCCCACGGTGATCCTGGTCGTCGGCGTCAACGGCAGCGGCAAGACCACCACGATCGGCAAGATCGCCTGGCACCTGCAGCGCGAGCTCGGCCGCTCCGTGCTGCTGGCCGCGGCCGACACCTTCCGCGCCGCCGCCGCCGAGCAGCTGACGCTGTGGGCCGAGCGCGCCGGCTGCGAGATCGTGCGCGGCGCGGCCGGCTCCGACCCGGGGGCGGTCGCGTTCGACGCGATCGAGGCGGCCAAGGCCCGCGGCCACGACGTGGTGATCGTCGATACCGCCGGCCGGCTGCACACCCAGCAGCCCCTGATGGAAGAGCTGAGCAAGGTGCGCAAGGTGATCGCCCGCCAGGCGCCCGGTGCGCCGCACGAGACGCTGCTGACGATCGACGCCACGACCGGCCAGAACGGGCTGCTCCAGGCGCTCCTGTTCCGCGAGGCCGTGGACGTGACCGGCATCGCCCTGACCAAGCTCGACGGCACCGCGAAAGGCGGCATCGCGCTCGCCATCGCCCAGGAGCTCGGCGTGCCCGTGAAGCTGATCGGGATCGGCGAGGCGCTCGAGGACCTGCGGCCGTTCGACCCCGACGACTTCGCCCGGGCGATCCTGGAGCCATGACGCACCACGGCGACGGCACGCGGGTGGTGCGGGCGGGCCTGCCGGAGGCCGAGCAGGGCGCGCCGTTCCTGCCCGGCCCGGTGTTCGCCGGACCGTTCCACCTCATGGGCGAGGTGGACAGCTCGCCACACGGCTATACGCGCTACGGCAACCCGACTTGGGAGCGCTACGAGGAGGCGCTGTCGGAGCTCGAGGGTGGCGAGGTGGTGCTGTTCGCCTCCGGGATGGCAGCGGCGGCCGCGCTGCTGCTCACCAGCCTGCGCCCCGGCAGCGCGGTGGCGATGGACCGGGACTGCTACCTGAACGTGCGCCGCCTGGCGCGCACGCACCTGGAGCCGCGCGGGGTGGAGCTGCGCCTGGCGCTCCCGGCGGAGCTGCTCGACGCGCTGCAGGGCGCCGAGCTGCTCTGGCTCGAGTCGCCCTCGAACCCGAAGCTCGACGTGTACGACATCGCCGCGCTGGCCGAGGCCGCCCGCGCCGCCGGGGCGCTCAGCGTGGTGGACAACACGACCGCCGGCCCGCTCAGCCAGAAGGTGCTCGACCTGGGCGCCGACTTCGCGCTCACCAGCGCGACCAAGCACCTCTCGGGCCACGCCGACCTCATGCTGGGCTACGTCGCCACCCGCGACGCCGAGCGCGCCGCCGCGCTGCGCGACTGGCGCCGCGACGC
>JBOGXT010000055.1:0-12806 GCA_050694635.1 Thermoleophilaceae bacterium | reverse complement strand
CGCTCGACCTGCTCCAGCCCCTTGTAGGAGCGGACGACCTCGGCGGCGGAGAGCTCGTCCTCGCCGGCGCTCGTGCGCAAGACGTAGAACCCGTCGAGGTCGGCCTCTGCCTTGATCTGCTCGGTCTTGCGCGAGAAGGTGAAGCCGGTGTCGGTGATCTCGATCTCGAAGTGCTTTCCCACGCGGTGGCGCGTCAGCGCGGGGCCGACCGCCAGCCCGATCCGGTCCGAGCCTCGCAGCGTGCCGCGCTCGACCCGCTCGGCGATCTCCGAGAGCCCGCGCTCGGTCGCCGAAAGCAGATCCTCGCGCTTGCGCGAGCGCTCGGCGCCAACCAGCGGGTTGCGGCAGACGATCAGCCGCTCGTCCGGGTAGTCGTCGGCGGCGATCTCGGCCAAGTTGTGCTCGTCGAAGAGCGACAGCTGCAGCGCGCCGTCTGTGACGAGCTTCTTCACCTGCGGAGCCTTCAGGGCGGTGATCCAGGCGGCGTCCCCGTCGGCGCGCAGCAGCTCGAGGTTGGCCTTGGTGACCATGCCGCGGTCGGAGACGACGACCACCGTCTCGAGCCCGAAGCGCCGCTTTAGCTTCTCGATCTGGGCGGGCAGGGTCTTGTCGTCTGAAAGCTCGCCCGAGAAGACCTCGACCGAGAGCGGTCGGCCCGGCTTGTCGCAGAGCAGCCCATAGATGATCTGCGGCGTGCCGCGCCTTTCGTCGCGCGAGTAGCCGAGCCTCGCCAGGGCGCACCTTCGCCCCTCGAAGTAGGAGGAGGAGACGTCGTAGAGGACGAGCTCGCCGTCGACGAGGTGGCGGCGGGCGAGCCGGTCCTCGATTTCGCCTGGCGGGCCAGCAGCCAGTCGAGCGCCCCGTAGAGCTCGTCCTCGTCGCAGCCCTCGACGCCGAGCTCGGACGCCAGCGTCGAGCGCCCGAGCGCGCGGGCGGTGCCGAGATTCGAGGCCGGCGACAGCAGCCGCTGCACGACCATCGCGACGACCAAGTCGCGCTCCCTCGAGCGAGCACGGTCGAGCAGGCGCGGGAGCTCGAGCCGCCTCGCCATCGACAGCGCCGCCTCGACGTGACCCGCGGGCAGCGAGCGCTCGAACGGCCCAAGAAAAGCCACGACCCCGCACCCGAGGCGGGACCGCGGCCGATCAAGCAGTCGTTATTCGGGGGAACTTCGGCCTAGGCTAGCCGGCCCTCCTCGCTGCGGACGAAGGCGACGAAGTCCTCAACGGGCGGGCGTGACGGCCCGTGCTCGGAGCGCAGCACGTACCACTGTCGAAGTGGAGGAGGCGTGCGCACGCGTATCGACTCGAGCAGACCGGGCTGGAGCTCAAGCTCGGCGGCGAGCCGCGACTGGAGCGAGATGCCGAGGCCCGCGCGCGCGGCCTGCTTGATCGCGCCGTTCGACCCCAGGGTGAGGACCTGAGGCCTCAGATCGTGGCTGGCGAGGAACTCCTCGGTCATCGTCCGCGTCCCCGACCCCTCCTCTCGCAGGAGCCAGGGGCGCTCGGCGAGCTCCTCGACCGGCACGGAGCCGCGCCGCGCAAGCGGATCTCCAGCGCCGGTGATGATCACGATCGGGTTGTCAGGAACCACTCGCCGACCACGGGGAGGAGGTCGTGGTTGTATCCCGCGAAACCGCCCGGGGACGAGACAGCGGCGCCGAGGTTCACGCCCGACGTGTCACGGGCGTCTATGCGGTGCCGGAGGGCAAGAGCTTCCGCTTTCGAGCGTACTCGGACAAGGCCAGCGCACTCTCGGCCATCGGTCTCACGGAGTAGGCGACGTGCCGGTGGAGGGGTCGCTGCCGCTTGCCCATTGGAGAGGCCCGACTGCTGGTCGCCGGGCCGGGAGCGCGCTCAACTCGCCACTGCGCAGAGAGCGACGCCGGGGATCTCGTAACCGCCGCCAACCGCATAGGGGCCGAACGCCTCTTTGAGTCGTGTCATGAGCGCGTCGCGCTCGTCCTCGGGCAGGCCGCGGACCGCCATCGCAAACGGGCCCGCGACGTCCATCACCCAGCGCTGGTAATCATCGAGGTCGCGGAAGGCGAAATGCACCGGCACCTCCTCGGTGCGCGCGTATGGGAATCCCGCACTCTCCAGCAGCGACCCCGTGCGCTCCTGGCTCGCCATGCCGAACACCCCCGGGGCTCCGGGCTCCGGTGGCGGCAGGTACCCACGCTCCACCAGGGTCCGGCCCCCGATCGACGCCCACCGGTTCTGCTCCGGCACACCCCACACCGACAGCGCCAAGCGCCCCTCGGGGCGCAGCACCCGGCGCGTCTCGGCCAGCGCGGCGGCCGGATCGGCCATCGCCGTTGGTCGCGGCCATCGCGCTTCCTTCCTGGTCGTTCCGTGCAGCCCGAAGCTAGCCTCTCGACTCAGAAAGATCAAGCAAATTCTTACTCTCTTTTCATAGACTTACCTCTATGGCTGATCCCGGCTGGCCTGACGACGGAGGCTTCGTCCTTGATGGACCGGACCTCGGGTACGACCTCCAGCACGGACTCGCGCGCGCATCAGGCGATGTCCCGCTCCTGGCCGGTTGCGCGTAGCTGCGCCGCGTCCTCGCTCGCGGCGAGCGGCTCGAGCGGCGTTCGGTACCCGCTCGCCACGCGCTCTGCGACGCGGGCGGCGTCCGACGGCACGCCGCCCAGGGCCGCGACCAGGCGGCCCGCCACGTACACGTCCTCGAGCGCCGGGCGACCGTTCGTTCCCGAGCACACGATCGTCACGGCGGCGCCAGACGGGATCGCGGCGAGCACCGCGCGCAGGTTGAGCAGGCAGCCGATCAGCACCCGCTCGGCCACACGCGATGCCGCGACGACCGCGGGCGAGCCGTTCGTCGTCGCGAGCACAAGCTCCTCGCCGCGACGCCCCGCGGTCGCCATTGCCGCGGGCGAGTTGCCCAGCTCGAAGTCCGGCACTCGCACGCAGCCGCTCTCACCCGCCAGCACCCTGCCGGGGGCCCGCAGTTCACGGGCGGTCGCGACAGACCGGCAGCAGACCACGCGCGGGTAGCCGACCGCCAGCGCCTGCACGATCGTCGAGGTCGCTCGCAGGACGTCGACCACGACGGCCACCTCGACCGGGCGGATCTCCTGCGGCGTGAAGCAGACGTCGACAGCCGGCCGCTTCACGCAACGAGCTCGTGCTCCATAGACTCCGCGTACTCGCCCCTTCGCGCCGCGGCGTTGCAACGAGCTCTGTGGAGGAAGGCGGCCTGAGCCTCGGCGACCTTGGAGTTGTCTCCGGACCACACCCTGAGCGGCGCGCCGACGAGCGCGCGGCCGTAGGAGAAGGTCAGCTCCCACGGCACGCCCGCGACCGTGTTCATCGCGCTCAGGTGGGCCGCCGCCCGGTAGTCGCTCTGCCCGCCCGAGAGGAAGGCGATCCCCGGCACGGCCGCGGGCACCACGCGACGGAAGCACGCCAGCGTGCGCTCGGCGACCTCCTCGACCCCGGCCCGCTCCGGGCAGGCGTAGCCCGACAGCAGCATGTTCGGCTTCAGCACCATCCCTTCGAGCATGACCCGCTGCTCGGCCAGCCGGTCGAAGACCGTGCGCAGCACCGCCGCCGTCACCTCCTCCGAGCGGTCGATCGTGTGCGCACCGTCCATCAGCACCTCGGGCTCGACGATCGGCACGATGCCGGCCTCCTGGCACAGGGCGGCATAGCGCGCGAGCGCGTGCGCGTTCGCCTCGAGGCACCCGCCCGTCGGAAGGCCCGAGTCGATCCTGACCACCGCTCGCCACTTGGCGAAGCGACCGCCCAGCTCGCGGTAGTCGCGCAGACGGTCTCGCAGCCCGTCGAGCCCTTCCGTGACCGTCTCCCGGGGAAAGCCCGCGAGTGGCTTGGCGCCGATGTCGACCTTGATGCCGGGGAGGAGGCCCTCCCGCGTCAGGAACTCTGGGAAAGGTATGCCGTCGGCCGTCGTCTGGCGGATCGTCTCGTCGTACATGATCACGCCGCTGATGTAGTCGGCCGCGCCGTCGGCGGTGAACATCAGACCCCTGAAGAAGCGCCGCGATTCGGGCGTCGACTCGACGGCGACTGCCTCGAGCCGCTTCGTCATGGTGGCGTTGCTCTCGTCGGCGGCCAGGATGCCCCTGCCCGGCGCGACCATTGCCTTAGCCGTTTCTTCGAGCCGTGCCCGGTCCACCGTCATCCGACCTCCTGGTGTTCTGGTATGGAGCGTCCTTGCACGAGTCGCACGCCGCGCTCGGAGATCACCAGCGACTCCGTCACGACGGCGCCGTCGAGCGCCCTGGGTCGGGCGAGCAGGGAACCGCCCGTCACGCCGGTGGCGACGAAGAACGCGGAACCGTCAACGAGGTCCTCCAGGCCATAGACGCGGTCCGCGTCCAACCCAGCGTCAACGAGCGCGCGGGCCTCGGCTTCGCTCTGAGGCGCAAGCCGGGCCTGCATTCCCGCTCCAAGAGCCCTCGCCGCGCAGGCCGTCATCACGCCCTCGGGAGTGCCGCCCACGCCCATCAGCACGTCCGCCCCGCCCGACGGCCGCAGCGCCTCGAGGGCGCCGGCCACATCCCCGTCAGACGGTGTCATCACAGAGGCGCCCGCTCGATGCAGCCGTTCGATCAACTCGAGATGGCGCGGCTTGTCGAGGACCACTACCCGCAGCTCGGTTATCTTCTTTCCGAGCGCGCCGGCGACGCGCGCGAGCCTCGCCTCCGGGGCGTCCGTGATATCGATCGCGTCGCGCGCGGCGGGCGGAGCCACGAGCTTCTCCATGTAATGGGACGGCCCCGGGCGTAGCAGGGCGTCCCGCTCGGCGAAAGCGATCGTGGCAAGCGAACCGGGCAGTCCCTTTGCACAGAAAGTGGTGCACTCGAGCGGATCGACCGCGATATCGAAGGCGGGCCCGCCGGTGCCCACGCGCTCGCCGTTGTAGAGCATCGGGGCGCCGTCCTTCTCGCCCTCGCCGATGACGACCGTCCCGAGTCCCGGCGCCTCGGCGAGCGCCCGGCGCATCGCGTGGGTCGCGGCAGCGTCCGCGGCGTGCTTGTCACCTCGCCCCACAAACGGCTGGCAGGCGATGGCTGCGTCTCGCGTCGCGGCGAGCGCCACCGCCTCGAAGACGGCGAGGTCGAATGGCCCCGTCGGGACCGCCGTCGCCAGGCTCGTGTCGCCGCTCACGTCTTCTCCTCGTCTCACTCGGTGGGGCAGCGACCGTAGCCCGAGTCGTATTGATAAGCAAGGAGATTGTCCCCGCTTACCATAGAGAATTATCTATGCTCTACCAGAACGTGCGCGCGAGGACCACCACCCTCGGTGAGCTCGCGCTAGGGCTTTTCCGGAATGGGGACATCCTCGAGCCACTCGCGCTTCGTCACGTCGTGGCGCACCCGCTCGCCGAAGTCGACTTCGCGGCGCAGCTCGCCGAGCAGTCCGTGGCGCTCGGCCACCACGTTGTGCTTGTGGATCGTCTCGAGGTTCTCCTGGCGCGCGGAGACGAACGCGTTCTCGTCGAGATGGCCGAAGCGCTCGATGGCCATGCGGACCATCTCCCGCACGCAGTCCTCGACGAAGCGGGGCTGGACGTGCGCCTTCTCAACGACCTCGACCTCGTCCGAGCGCTTCATCAGCTCGTAGATCTCCGAGCTCATCGCCGACTCGACGATCTCGAGCAGGACCTCGGCATCGAGCGCCTCCGAGCTTGTCTCCGGGCACCCAATGTGAAGCGTGCCGATGCCGCGCTGGTTGTGTGTGGCCACCGGCACCGCCTCGAACACCCGCGCGATCTCGTCCTCGGTGAAGCCGTCCTCGCGCAGGCGTTCCTGCGAGCGCTCCATCACCATCTCCTGCGCGCACGGGCAGGCGGTCATCCCTTGGGCCTCCACGCCCACGAGCCGCCGCGTGCCACGCGCCGACGCCACCGCCGAGCCGAACAATGTGTAGATCTCCTGGGTCGGCAGGCCCGACGCGGGGGTGCGCTTGTGCTCCGGGTAGCGCGCCGCGATCGTGACCTCGGCGCGGCGCCCGTCCTGGCGGTCGCGCACGCGCTCGGCGATGTGCGAGGCGAGCGTCTCCGCCTTGAAGGCGGCCTCGCCGAGGATCACCTGGTCGATCGTCTCGTTCACGACCTCCTCGAAGCGCGACATGTGCGCGCCCTTCTGCTGCGGCCCCAGATCGACGAAGCACTCGAGCTCCGCGTAGAACAACTGCTCGGCCCCGTTCGAGCGGACGCGAACGACCTTTTCGACGCCGGTTACTCCCACGCGCGAGAGGCTCACCTGGGTCAAGGGCCGGCGCGACTGCACGTCCGCGCCGAGAGGCGCGCTTCGCTCGATCATGGGCGCGAGCAACGATACCGAGCGGCCGGTGAGGCCATCGCAGGAGTGGTTGTGCCCGGGATGCGGCTGGGTACCCTTTGACCGGTATGACTGACCAGCAGCTGTGGGAAAGCACGTTGGGCGGGCACTTCGTCCTCCCAAAGCGGAGCTTCTGGCCGAACTTCTTCTCCCGGATCGTGGCCCGCTTGCAATGGGATCCGGCGGCGATCGACCTCACCCGCGACGTGCGCGCGTGGCCGGAGCTCCCGGCTGAGCGTCGTCGCCGCCTCATGACGCTTCTCGCCGGTTTCTGCGTGGCAGAGGACGCGGTCTCCGAGCACATCACGCCGTTCGCCGACGCGGCCAGGGGGGCGACTTTGGCCTCCCAGGAGAGCCTGATGGCGTGGGTCTTCTTCCTGCAGCGCCGCGACGAGGACCGCCACGCGCGGCTCTTCGACCGCATCGCCGCCGAGGTGCTCGGCCTGCCCGGAGACACCCCGGCCGAGCGGCGCGCCGCCGCCCGGGCCCACGTTCCGGACGCGGTCCTCGAGCTTTTCGAGGTGCGGCTGCCCGCGATGGCCGCCGAGCTCACGGCAGGCCGCGCCGGAGTGGGCGAGGGAGTCGCCCTCTACCACATGGTGCTCGAGGGGATCATCTTCGACGCCGCGCATCACGCGCTGCGCGACGACCTGGCCGACGGCGCCCTGCCGGGGGTGCGCGAGGGCGTCGAGCGCGTCGAGCTCGACGAGCGCTGGCACATCGGCTTCGGCCTGCGCTGCCTCATCGAGTCCCAGCCCTCCCAAGATCTCCTCGACGAGCTGCTGGCGCGCGCCGAGGAGGCTGCCGCGGCCTGGGGCGATGCCCTCCCGGATAAGACTCGCGAGCACATCGCGGACGCGTGTCACCACCGGCTGGCGGCCGTCGGGCTCATCGAGCCGCACCTCGCGGGGGAGCGAGCCGTCAGGCGCGCACCGGCCGCTTGATCGTGCGATAGACGAACTCGTCGGTCTGGGCCGACTCGCGTGCCGCGACCACGCGGTCGTGATGCTCCGAGAACCGGCAGACCGGGTCCGTGGCCGCCGCGTCGCCCGTTAACCGCAGGGCCTGGCAGCGGCAGCCGCCGAAGTCCACCTCCTGCCGTCCGAGCGGGCACGTCCGGCATGGCTCCTGCATCCACTCCGTCCCCCGGAAGCGCATGAACGCGTCGGACTCACTCCAAATCCACTCCAGCGGATGCTCCCGGACGTTGGCGAACTCGAGCCCCGGAATCGTCGACGCCGCCTGGCAGGGCAGCACCTCGCCGTTCGGGGCGACCACTATCGCCGTCCGGGCCCAGCCGCCCATGCACGGCTTCGGCAGGTCCTCGTAGAAGTCGGGGAGCACCCATAGGACGTCGACCTTGGGGCCGACCCGCTCACGGAAGCGCTGGACCGCTTCCTCCGCGCGCCGGAGCTGGTCCCAGGACGGCATGAGCGCGTCCTGGTTTGCCACCGCCCAGCCGTAGTACTGCGTGTTCGCAAGCTCGAGCCGCTGCGCCCCGAGCTCGAGTGCGAGATCGAGCAACTCCTCGATCCGATCGAGGTTCTGCCGGTGCAGGACGCAGTTGATCGTGAGCGGGAAGTCGAGCTCCTTGACGAGGCGCGCGGCCGCGATCTTCTTCTCGAACGATCTGTTTCCCGCGATGCGGTCGTTGTCTTCGGCGTTCGGGCTCTGGATCGAGATCTGCACGTGGTCGAGCCCGGCCGACTTCAGCGCCTCCGCGCGCTCGCGCGTGAAGTGGATCCCGGCCGTGATCAGCGACGAGTAGAGACCGGCGTCGCGCGCGCCGGCGCACAGCTCGACGAGGTCGCGGCGCAGCATGGGCTCGCCGCCGGTGAGCGCGAGCTGAAGGACCCCGAGGCCGCTCGCGTCGCGGAAGGTGCGGGTCCAGTGCTCGGTCTCGAGCTCCCGGCGGTACTTCTCGGCGCCGATGTCGAGCGGGTTCGAGCAGTACGGGCAGTGGAGCGGGCACTGGTAGGAGAGCTCGGCGATCAGCGTGGACGGCCTAAGCTGCTGCATCGACCACGATTCCTCTCTGAGTCAGGCCGTCGACCAGCCCTTGGACGTCGTCGCGTAGATCGGGGCCGTCGTAGCGCGCCGAGAGGGTGCCGACGATCTCGTCGAGGGAGCGCTCCCCGTCGCACAGCTCGAGTACCGCCGCCGCGGTGGGATTGAGCCGCACGACACCCTCGGGCACCAGCAGCACGTGCTCCTCGCGCACCTCGTCGTACTGCAGTCGCGCGCCGGTGACGAGGCGGGGACGAGTCAAGCGTCCGGCCCCGGCGGCTGCGTGTCGCCGCGCTCGATGGCCTCGAGCTGGGCCCACAGCATCTCGGTCTTGAAGCGGAGCGCCGCGACAGCCGCCTCTTGCTGCTCACGCGTCCGACAGCGCTCAACGGCGAGGTCGAGCGCGTACTGCGCGTCGCGTGGGGCCTTCACGAGCCGTGTACGGAAGTACTCGAGCCCCGCGGGGTCGATCCACTCGTAGTGACGCCCGAGTGCCTCGAGCCGCACACCGATCGCGGCCGGTCCGAAGAGCTCGGTGAGCGATGACGCGACCGCCTCGATCCACGGCTTCTGGCGCGCGAAGTTCACGTAGGCGTCAACCGCGTAGCGCACCCCGGGGAGGACGTGCTGCTCGGACAGCAGTTCTCCCCGCGAGACGCCGAGCGCCTCGCCGAGCCGCAGCCACGACTCGATGCCGCCCGTTCCGGCGGTGGTGCCGTCGTGGTCGACGATGCGCCGTATCCACTCGCGCCGGACCTCGATCTCGGGGCAGTTCGACAGGATCGCCGCGTCCTTCAACGGGATGCACTTCTGGTAGTAGAAGCGGTTCGCAACCCAGCGCTGCAGCTCCTCGCGTGTGAGGTCTCCCGCGTCCATTCGTCTGTGGAAGGGGTGGAGGTTGTGGTAGCGCGTGCCCTGCGCGCGTAGGCGGGCGATGAACTCGTCGGGCGGCCACGGCGCTCGCTCGCGCGTCGCTCTTGTGGCACTCGCGGTCATAGTCCGATCTCGAGGCCATCGTACGCAACCTCGACGCCCGCCCGGAGGACCGCCTTCCGCTCGGGAGAGTCCTCGAGCAGGACCGGATTCGTGTTGTTGATGTGGACGAGCACCTTGCGCGGTCCCTCCAGCCGCGCAAGCGCCTCGAGCGTCCCGCTGGAGCCCGACAGCGGGACGTGCCCCATGTCGCGCGCGCTGCGCTCGGAGATGCCCAGCTGCGCGAGCTCGTCGTCGCGCCAGAACGTCCCGTCGACGAGAACGAGGTCGCTCGAGGCGAACCGGGTGAGCACGGCGTCGTCCAGTCGGGCAAGGCCGGGGGCGTAGGTGACGACGCCGCCGGTCGCGCCGTCGCGGAAGAGGAACCCGCTGGCCTGAAGTTCCACGTCTGACCCGCTCAGGTAGCGCGGTGCGTCGCCGCCCACCTCGAACGACTCGACCACGAGGCTTGACCCTTCGAGCGGCCTCGCGCGCTCCGGCTCCAGCGTCTGCCACTCGACCCCGCAATAGCGCTCCAGAATCTCTAACGCGGGATACCCACCCCTCAGCGCGCGCTCGACGCCTTCGTGGCCGAACACGCGCACCGGCGCCTGCGACTCACGCAGGAGCAGCAGCCCGGCCGTGTGGTCGATTTCCGCGTCTGTCAGGAGGACGCCGGCGATCGGTGGGGCGCGGACGCCGTCGACCTGCCCGGGCGCGAGCGCCTCAAGCTGCTGGCGCGCATCCGGCGAGGCGTTTACGAGAAACCACGGCCCCTCGTCACCACGGACAGCGAGCGACGACTGTGTGCGAGATCGCGCCCGGGTACCCCCGCGCGCGGCCTCGCACGTCTCACAATGGCAGTTCCACTGCGGAAACCCTCCGCCGGCGGCCGAGCCGAGAACCCGAACGCGGACTGCTGCCTACCGGTGGTGGTAGAGGGTGACCTCGCAGCAGAGGTCGACGAACTCGAACTCGGGTTTGATCCACGTCATGCGACGGCTCTTCGTCTCAGTGGAGTTGCCCTTGATCCCTTTCAATGGAACCCCTCCCTTTTGGGGTATACGTAGGCGTACCTTAGCGAACGATCAACCGAGCAATAGGAACCCGCCAGTCGCGAGAAGCAAAGCGGCTCCGGCGAATCGGACGCCGACGACCCGACGCTCCAGCGCCGGGACCACGCGCGGGAGCAAGCTGGCCGCATACAGCCCGACGAGGGCAAGCAGCGCGCTCGACGCGGCCTGCTCGACGGCGTGCCCGAGAAGCGAGCCCGAATAGTCGCTGGCCACGCCGTAGGCGAGGTTGTCCATGGTCAGCGCCAGCGGCAGGACCCACAGCGGCCACAGATCGGCCACTCGCCGCGTCCCAACCGCGACGACCACCAGCCAGACGCCCAAGGCGGCCAGAGTGCCGATCTCCATGACCTCCGTCAGGCCCGCCGAGATCTGCCACCCGAGGCCCGCCCCGATCAGGAACGCGACTCCGTCGGCGACGCCGAACGCCGCAGCGAGCGGCAGGCGCCACCGTTTGTCGACGATCGCTCCGATGGCCATGCAGGCGATGAAGCTGTCGATACCTAGAAGCAAGAAACCCATTCTCAACTCCAGATCCTCATTAGTGAGCTAGCGATTGCAGCGCCCCCTACTCCGGCAGCGCGAAGGCGAACAGCGCGCTGCCGTGGGACGACCCGAGCATCTTGGGCAGGAACCCCTCGGCCCAGCCGCCCCAGCCGCTCGCCGCGACGACGTACTGCCGTCCGTCGACGCTGTAGCTCGACGGGCTGCTGTGGTGGCCGCTGCCGCACTGGAACTGCCACAGCAGCTCACCGCTGTTGGCATCCCACGCGTTGAACTCTCCGCTCGGCTCCCCGCCGAACACGAGGTCGCCGCCCGTGGCCAGGAGCGACGAGCACATGCACAGGTCGTCGGTCCAGCGCCACCGCTCCTGGCCCGTGCGCGGGTCGTAGGCGCTCACGTACCCGGTCTGGTCGTCGGCGTCCACGGCGACGCCCGCGCCCCAGTACGGAATGCTCTCCTTGAACTCCCTGCGCCGCCGCGTGGCCGTCGCGCCGACGTCCTGCACCGGGACGTAAAGGAGCTCGGTCCTCGGGCTGTAGCACGCGTGCGTCCATTCCTTGGCGCCGGCCGGACCCGGCCAGAAGTGCACCGGGTCGCCCTCCTTGTCGGGGTAGACCTTCGGCGTCACGTTGCCCTTCTCGTCGACCTCGCCCCAGTCGATACGGTCGACGAACGGCACCACCCTGACCGCGTCCATGTTCGTGCGGTCCAGGATGTAGAGGAACCCGTTCTTGTCGAAGTGGGCGGCCAGCTTCTGCCCATCGAGGTCGAACAGGAGGTGCTCCATCACGGAGTCGTAGTCCCACAGGTCGTGCGGGGTGTACTGGAAGTGCGCCTTGATCTCGCCGGTGTCGGCGTCCACGGCGACACCGGAATCGGTGTAGAGGTTGTCGCCCTCGCGGACCCCTCCGTCGAAGTCGGGACACGGGTTGCCGGTCCCGTAGTACAGGAGGTTCAGGTCCGGGTCGTAGCTGGGCGTGATCCAGCAGTTCGCGCCGCCGCGCGCCCAGGCCTCGCCGTCGGCGGGCCAGGTCTCGGACCCGGGCTCCCCGGGCTTCGGCACCATGTAACACCGCCAGACGTGCTCCCCGCTCTCGCGATTGAACGCGTCGGTGTGGCCGCGCACCCCGAACTCGCCGCCGGAGCTCCCGACGATGACCAGGTCCTTCACGACCAGGGGAGCGACGGTGGCGCTCTCGCCGGCCCGCACATCGCCGAAGGGCTTGTCCCAGATCTTCTTGCCCGTCTCGGCGTCGAGCGCGATCACGTGAGCGTTCAGGGTGGTCATGAAGACCTTCCCCTCGGCGACGGCGACCCCGCGGTTTACGTTGCCGCAGCACAGCGACACGTCGAATGGGGACGCGTGCCTGTAGCGCCACAGCTCCTGCCCGTTGGTCGCGTCGAGGGCCCAAAGCTGGCCGTCCCAGCCGGAGACGTACATGACCCCGTCCACGATGATCGGCGAGGCCTCCCACGCGTACGTCGTCGCGCCCGAGCGCAGGCCGGTGTTGCCGGCCTGGAACACCCACTGAGGAGTGAGTTGCCCAACGTTGCTCGCGTTGATCTGATCGAGCGGGCTGTAGCGCTGCCCGTTGTAGGCGCCGTAGTAGGTCAGCCAGTTCTGCGGTTCGTCACGGGCGTTGAGGATCCGGTCGTAGGTAACTCCCTGCGCGACGGGCGGCGCCTTGCCGACCGATGTGCTCAGGGTCGCATAGGGGATGGCGGATCCTGCGTCTACGTAATCCTCGGTTGCCATCGAGATGCTCCTTCCGATGGTGTCGGTGGCGGGCGGTCTACACCTGCGGCTGGGGCGGGCGGTCGAGGCGAGCCTCGTCCGGCACGTCGCCTTGCACGACGATCGCTCCGGTCAGCCCGCGACCCTCGTCATTGCCCGTCGTGGAGCCGTACCAGTAGTACCC
>JBOGXT010000054.1:0-4531 GCA_050694635.1 Thermoleophilaceae bacterium | reverse complement strand
GGGCTGGAGGATCCACGGACCATCGGCGGCCTGCTGGCCGAGCGGCGCGGGGGAGGGGTCACCGTCCGCCACGCCGAGCGCGGCGACAAGCGCCGCATCCTCGAGCTGGCCGAGCGCAACGCGCGGCTGGCGCTCGACCAGGACCGGCTGCGCTCCGAGCGCCGCCGCGCGCAGCGGATCGAGGCGCTCGACGGCCTCCAGCGCGCCCTCGGCATGGACGTGTTCCCGATGCGGATCGAGTGCTTCGACATCTCCAACCTGATGCACGCCCACACCGTCGCCTCGATGGTCGTGTTCGAGGGCGGCGCGCCGAAGAAGGCCGACTACCGCCGCTTCGGCATCCGGGAGGCCGTTCAAGATGACTTCGCCGCCATGGCAGAGGTGCTCTCGCGGCGAATGGCCCAGTACGTAGCCCAGCGCGAGCGCAGCCCGCACGATCGCGACTTCGACGAGAGCTTCGCCTCCGTCCCGGCGTTGATCGTTATCGACGGCGGACCCGGACAGCTCTCCGCCGGACTGCGCGAGCTGGGCCGGTTCCGCGACCTCGGCGTGACGGTGATCAGCCTCGCAAAGCGGATCGAGGAGGCCCACGTCCCGGGCCGCTCCGAGCCGCTGCGCCTGGCCCACGACACGCCCGAGCTGCAGCTGCTCCAGCGCGTGCGCGACGAGGCGCACAGGTTCGCGATCGAGTTCCATCGCGGCCGCCGCGACCGGGCGATGACGCGCTCGATCCTCGACGAGCTGCCCGGCGTGGGCCCGGCGCGCAAGCGGAGCATCCTGCAGCACTTCGGCTCGCCCGAGCGTTTCCTGGGCGCCAGCAGGGAGGAGCTCGAGGCGGTGCCGGGATTGCCGGGCAAGGTCGCCCGCGACATCCACGCCTACGTCAACAAAGTGCGGTGAGCGGCGCCACGTGATCCAGGACTTCGTCGTCATCACCGGCTTCAGCGGCGCCGGCAAGTCCCAGGCGATGGCCACCTTCGAGGACGCC
Source organism: Thermoleophilaceae bacterium (assembly GCA_050694635.1). Lineage (GTDB taxonomy): Bacteria > Actinomycetota > Thermoleophilia > Solirubrobacterales > Thermoleophilaceae > JACVRW01. The sequence continues at coordinate 3,543 of JBOGXT010000054.1, read as the reverse complement.
GGCTACTTTTGCGTGGACAACCTGCCGCCGGAGATGATCGGCTCGCTCGCCGACCTGTTCGGCCACGAGGGCAGCAAGGTGGAGCGAGCCGCTGTCGCCTCGGATGTGCGCGGCGGCGCCTACTTCGACGGCCTCGTCAAGGTGCTCGACGACCTCGACGCCCGCGGCGTCCCCTACCGGCTGCTCTACCTGGAGGCCAGCGACCCGGTCCTGATCAACCGCTTCAAGGAGACGCGCCGGCGCCACCCGCTCGCAAACGGCGGCTCGGTCGAGGCCGCGCTCCGCGACGAGCGCGAGCTGCTGGCGCCGCTCAAGGAGCGGGCGGACGTCTCGATCGACACCACCGACCTGTCCGCCTCGCGGCTGCGCAAGGTGGTGGCCGACAAGATGCTTCCGCACGGCAAGGTCGGCCGGCTCGCGGTCACCTTCCTCACCTTCGGCTTCAAGCACGGCAGCCCCCGCGACGCCGACCTGACCTTTGACGTGCGCTTCCTGCCCAACCCGCACTACGAGTCCGAGCTTCGCGACCTGACCGGGCTCGACGAGCCGGTGATCGAGTACGTGGACAGCTCGGACGGCATCTCCGAGTTCTACGACCGCCTCACGCCGCTGCTCGACTACCTGCTCCCGGCCTACGAGCAGGAGGGCAAGTCACACCTCACCGTGGGCATCGGCTGCACGGGCGGCCGCCACCGCTCGGTGGTGATCGCCGAGCACCTGGCGGGCATCTACGCGGTCCGCCCCGACCTGCTGATCGACGTCGTGCATCGCGACGTGCACAAGCCGCCGCGTCGGGCCTGATCAGTTTCCTACCGGGCCTCGACGGGCAACCGATAGATTCAGTCGGTCCGCATGATCGAGCTACGAAAAGGAGCATTCGAATGGCCTTGAGAGCCGGAATCAACGGCTTCGGGCGCATCGGCCGCAACGTCTTCAGGGCGGCGCACGCGAGCGGCGCCGACATCGACTGGGTCGGCGTCAACGACATCACCGACACGCAAACGCTCGCGCACCTGCTCAAGTACGACACGATCCTCGGCCCCTTCCCGGGCGAGGTCGAGCACACCGAGAACGGCCTGGTCGTGGATGGCGACGAGCTGAGCGTGTTCGCCGAGCGCGACCCCGCCGCGCTGCCGTGGGCGGACATGGGCGCCGAGGTGGTGATCGAGTCGACCGGCCTGTTCACCAAGCGCGACGACGCCGCCAAGCACCTCGAGGCCGGCGCCAAGAAGGTGATCATCTCCGCGCCCGCCACCGAGCCCGACGTGACCCTCGCGCTTGGCGTCAACGACGACGCCTACGACGCCCAGCAGCACAACGTGATCTCGCTCGCCTCGTGCACGACCAACTGCCTGGCGCCGGTCGCGAAGGTGCTGAACGACTCCGTGGGGATCGAGCGCGGGATCATGACCACGATCCACGCCTACACGGCCGACCAGCGCCTGCAGGACGCCCCACACAAGGACCCGCGCCGGGCGCGCGCCGCGGCGGCCAACCTGGTGCCGACTTCGACCGGCGCCGCCAAGGCCATCGGGCTCGTGATCCCGCAGCTGGAGGGCAAGCTGAACGGGATCGCCGTGCGGGCGCCGGTCATCACCGGGTCGGTCGTCGACCTCGTCTGCGAGGTCGGCCGGGCGACGACCAAGGAGGAGGTCAACGAGGCCTTCGCAGCCAAGGCCGACAGCGGATCGCTCGAGGGGATCCTCAAGTACAACGAGGATCCGATCGTGTCGAGCGACATCATCAGCTCGCCGTACTCGTCGGTGTTCGACGCGCCGCTGACGATGGTGATCGACGAGCGGCTGGTGAAGGTCGTGGCCTGGTACGACAACGAGTGGGGCTACTCGAACCGCGTGGTGGACCTGGCTCAGCGCGTCCTGGCGGGAGCGCCGGTTGCGTAGCGGCCAGAGGACGGGGTTCGGAAAGCGCACGGTCCGGGATCTCGAGGTAGTCGAGGGGGAGCGGGTGCTCGCCCGCGTCGACTTCAACGTGCCGCTCGAGGGCGGCCAGGTGGCCGACGACGCCCGCATCCGCGCCGCGCTGCCCACGATCGAGCTGCTGCTCGACCGCGGCGTGGCGCTGATCCTCTGCTCGCACCTCGGCAGGCCGAAGGGCCGCGACCCCGAGACCTCGCTGCGGCCCGCGTCCGAGCGGCTGGGCGAGCTGATCGACGCCCCCGTGCACCAGGCGCCGGAGGTGATCGGCCCCGAGGTCCGCCGCGGCGCCGGGCGGCTCGCCGGCGGCCACGTGCTCGTGCTCGAGAACACCCGCTGGGAGCGGGGCGAGACCGAGAACGACCCGGTGCTGGCGGAAGAGCTTGCGGGGCTGGCCGACGCCTACGTGAACGACGCGTTCGGCTCGGCACACCGTGCGCACGCCTCGACCGCGGGCGTCGCAAGGCACCTGCGGCCGGCGGTGGCGGGGCTCCTGCTGGAGCGCGAGGTGACCACGCTGCGCTCGATCGTCGAGGCGCCCGAACGGTCGCTCGCGGTGGTGCTGGGCGGCGCCAAGGTCACCGACAAGATCGCCCTGATCGACACCTTCCTCGACACGGCCGACACGCTCCTGATCGGCGGCGCCATGTGCTTCAGCTTCTTCCGCGCGCAGGGCAAGCCGACCGGCGACTCGCTGGTCGAGGAGGAGGGCGTGGAGCTGGCGCGGCGGGCGCTCGACAAGGCCGAGTCGTCGCGCTGCAACCTGCTGCTGCCGATCGACCTCGTGCTGGGCGACCGCTTCGACGCCGAGGCCGAGCGCTGCGTGCAGGAGGGCACCGACGTGCCGGACGGCTGGATGGGGCTCGACGTCGGACCGCGCACCGCGCAGGCGTACGCCGAGGAGGTGACGCGCGCCGGCACGGTGTTCTGGAACGGCCCGATGGGCGCGTTCGAGATGGAGCCCTTCGCCGACGGCACGCGCGCTGTGGCCGAGGCCGTAGCGCGGGCGCCCGGCACCACCGTCGTGGGCGGCGGCGACTCGGCCGCCGCGCTGGCCGAGTTCGGCCTCGACGACGAGGTGGACCACCTCTCCACCGGCGGCGGCGCCGCGCTGGAGCTGCTGGAGGGCAAGGCGCTGCCGGGCGTGGAGGCGCTTGACGATGCCTGACCCGCGCAAGCCCTTCATCGCCGGCAACTGGAAGATGTGGGGCACGCGCGCGCACGCCGACGAGTACTGCAAGCGGCTGCTCGAGCTGTTGCCCGATGAGTCGCGCCGGCCGGCCGACGCCGGCCTCTGCGTCCCGTTCACGGCACTCGACGTGTGCGTGGAGAAGCTGCGCGGGAGCGGGGTGATGGTGCTCGCGCAGAACATGCATGCCGAGGAGAGCGGTGCCTTCACCGGCGAGGTGTCGGCCGCGATGCTCACCGAGGTGGGAGTCGACGGTGTGGTGCTGGGGCACTCGGAGCGGCGCCAGCACAACGGCGAGACCGACCGCGCCCTCCAGGACAAGGTGCCGGCGGCGCTCACCGCCGGCCTCCACCCGATCCTGTGCGTGGGCGAAACCGAGGACGAGCGCGAGCGCGGCGAGACCGAGCGCAAGCTCCGCCA